>JAFSXS010000008.1 GCA_017443945.1 Synergistaceae bacterium | reverse complement strand
TTTACTGACTCGACTTCCCCCCAACGGTATATAAACGTAATCGCGAAACCATGTCGATAATGAAATATGCCATCTCTGCCAGTATTCCCTAATACTTGACGCGAAATAAGGACTCCGGAAATTTACCATTAATTCAATTCCCATTAACTTAGCGCAGCCCCTCGCAATATCTGTATATCCCGAAAAATCACAGTAAATCTGCACCGCAAAAAAGCATACAGCTATAATCAACACAAAACCTCTATACGCTTCAACATTCGCAAAAATTTTGTCAACCCAGACTGCAAGATAATCAGCTACGGCCATTTTCTTGAATAATCCCCATAAAATTAATTTCAGACCGTAAACCCCCTGCTCATATTTGAAAACGTGTGAACCCTTTATTTGAGGGAGTAAATTTTTTGTGCGCTCAATCGGTCCAGCAACTAACTGCGGAAAAAACGAGATAAACGCCGCATATGCAGCAAAATTTTTCTCCGCCTTCTCCTGTCCCTTGTATACGTCAATAACATAGCTTAGAGTCTGGAACGTATAAAATGATATTCCGACGGGAAGCAGTAATTTCAACGTAACAGGATGTAATTTAATGCTTGCGAACATGTTCAGGAAATTAACGAGCGTCTCAGAGATAAAATTAAAATATTTGAACACGAACAAGACACCCAGACACGACAAAAGCGTAATAACGAGAATTAATTTTCTTGCAAGCCTGAACTTCTCAAGCATTATCGCCGCAAAATATGATACTATAGTCGTAAATAGAATTAATACAACATACTTTGCATTCCAGCTCATGTAAAAATAGTAGCTTGACACGAGAATAATATAAACTCTGAATTTTTCAGGCAACGACCAATAAAGCGCAAATACAACCGGGAAAAATATCGCAAATTGCAATGAGTTAAATAACATTACAGCACCTCACGCAATTATTGAAAGTTGAGATTAAATTTTGTGAATGGGAATAAATTAGATTAGAATAGAATACTCGCCACGAGCCACGAGCCATTATACAAATTTTCGGCCAATTTTGTCAATCCTTTCAATTAATGATTTATTGCGGGAAATATTTTAACTCATTCGGGATTTTCGCTCAATGCAAAATTATTCGCGCGTGATAATATAGTCTCACGAAATAAATTTTTTGCAGGAGGTTAATTTATCATGAAGAAACTTTCTAGCGTTGTTATTGCTCTTGCACTTGTAATCGGTGTGAGCGCGTGTTCATTTGCAGCAAATAATTATGTGATTAGGATTTACTCAAATTCTAATTCCAGCGAGCGTGTAACATGGCTCAAGAACGAGGCTCAAGCAGCAGGATTTATTATCAACATGGACGACTCAACAGTTTATAAGGGCGACACAAGCGCGATTCAGACAGCCAACGAGAACAAAGACGGAGATATTATATTCGGTCTCAATGAAGTAAGATGGTCTCAGCTCGTCAAAGGCGATTATGAAAATCTTTCTGTAATTGAGTGGACTCCTTCATGGGCTGATAAGGTCGGCGAATACAAATACCCAGGCAAGGCTTACGGACTCGTGATACAAAATATTTTGATGCTTTATCGTACTGACGAATACGGCACGCACGGGAAAACTTTACACTTTAAGCACTGGGCAGACCTCGTAAACAGCGGCTATAAATGGTATCGTCAGGGCAGAGTCGGCGGCACTACCAACATGAATATCAATAACGCAATGTTATACGCCTTCACCGATCCTAAATCACCCGCAGGCGGAATTTCTGTAGAGGGCTGGAAAACTTTATGGAAATATTGCGCAGACGGTTATTTTACGGGAGACTCATACGGATTTGACGCACTCAATCGCGGAGACGTTCAAGTCAGCACGTTTTATTCTTCGTCATTATACGGGAACATTGACGCAGCCGGGCAGTCATCAAAGAATCCGCTAAAGGGCACAGTCAAGCCGGAAAATTGGCAGCTCGTAGACATCGACGACGGCACTTATTATATCGCTGAATACATCGGGATACTTGCAAATCCTAACAGAACGCCCGAAGAAACCGAACACGTGAAAAAATTTGCTGAATGGTTCGGAAGTGCAGAAATTCAGCGCGCATGGAGTGAAGAATTTGACTCATACCCCTGCAACGTTGACGCACTCTCGGACCCTGTACCGCTTTATACTCTCAAAAATTGCGCTCTCACAAAAGTAGCCGGAACTGATATGACTTACGCTGAATATGTCGGCCTTCATGCGTCAGAGTGGACGAACATAATGACAAATTTAGGCTTTTACTGGGCAGACAACGCAAACGCCCCCGCCGAGCCTGACTGGGAAAATTTAGACTGGGCAACACTCACACAGAATCAACAGAAGAAGGCAAATTAACTCATGAACGATATTTGCAGGGGACGTAAACCAGTTATAGATCTGCTGAGATTAACTCCGGAAAAGTGCAGAAAACTTTTAATCGCTGACAACGTGAGGCCGCCTTTTCTCGATGAAATTATAAATCTAGCGCGCGAGTCAAAAATTACGTATCAGATATTGAAGCCTGAAGCACTCGACAAATTATCAGAAGGCGAGAAACATCAAGGAGTTATCTGCATGTTGACTCAAGTTAAAGCAATTGAGCTTGATGATTTTCTGCAGGGCGTTGACGGCTCGTCCCCTGCGCTTATTGTCGTTCTCGATCACATAGAAGACCCTCATAATTTAGGTGCTGTGATTAGATCTGCTGAAGCTGGCGGAGCTTTGTGCGTCGTAAATGCTAAGAGGCGTGCGGCTGCTCCTAATGATACAGTGATAAAGACTAGTGCAGGAGCGGCTTTAAGACTTCCGGTTATACAAGTTGTAAATATTACTCGTGCACTTGAGAGACTCAAAGCTGCTAATTTCTGGACGGTCGGACTTGATTCGAATGCAAAAAATTCTATCTGGTCGGAAAAATTGCCGGAACGCACAGCACTTGTAATCGGTGCAGAGGGTGAAGGGCTTTCGCGTCTTGTGCGTGAAAATTGCGATATGCTCGTGAAGATTCCGATTAAGGGCGGTACAGGTTCATTAAATGCGAGTGTAGCTGCTGCACTTGGAGTCTTTGAGTGGTCGAGAGTGTATAATTTTCCCGTGAAATAATAAATCAAATCAGGAGGCAATTTTTTATATGACAGAGAAAAGCGACAAGGTTAGAGTCAGATTCGCTCCCAGTCCAACAGGAGCACTCCACATCGGCGGAGGTCATACGGCTTTATTTAATTGGTTATGGGCGAGACATTGCGGCGGAAAATTTATCTTGCGCATTGAAGATACCGATCTCGAACGTTCAACAAAAGAATACGAGCAAACAATTATGTCAGGTATGGTGTGGCTTGGACTCGATTGGGACGAGGGACCCGACATCGGCGGAAATTACGGCCCTTACAGACAGTCAGATAGACTCGACATTTACAGGGACTATGCACAAAAACTCGTCAACGAAGGCAAGGCATACAAGGACGGAAACGCAATTATATTCAAAGTCGAGCCGGGACAAGATATTTCATTTAGAGTTATAGTTAACGGACAAATTGACGTTATGAGCGACGGACTCAGAGAAAAGGACTCTGACAAACTCAAAGATATAGTAATTATCAAGAGCGACGGAATGCCGACATATAATTATGCAGTTGTAATCGACGACCATTTAATGAATATCACTCACGTTATACGCGGTGAAGATCATATCTCGAACACTCCCAAGCAGATTTTATTATATCGCGCATTAGGCTGGGACGTTCCGGAATTCGCGCACTTGCCCATGATTCTGGGACGAGACAAGAAAAAATTAAGCAAACGCCACGGAGCAACAAGCATTTACGAATATAGAGACATGGGTTATATGCCTGACTCAATGTTTAATTTTCTCGCGCTTCTGGGATGGTCGGCAGGCGATGACAAAGAAATTTTCACACGTCCCCAGGCTGCTGAATGGTTCGAGCTTTCACGAGTTACACGCAAAGCAGCAGTTTTCGATTTCGACAAATTAAATCACATCAACCAGGAACATTTGAAGGCGTTAGATCCGTTTGTAAGGCTCTCAATGATAAAACCGTTCTGGATCGAGAAAAATTTACCAGTTGACTCACATGATGATAAATATCTGGCGGACGCATTGACTCTCATGGCCGGGCGAGGTCAGACAGCAAAAGAAATGGCCGAGTTCTCTGACTATTTCGTATCGTTTGAGCCTGTAAAATCACGTTGGAATGCTGAAGGAGTCGACCGTGAAAAATTAAAACCGTTTTTCGCTGATTTATTCTCGCACGAATGGAAAGCTGAGACACTCGAACAGGCTGCGCGCGATTGGATAAGCTCTCACGAAGGCGCAAAAATGAAAGATTACGCTATGCCCCTGCGATTTGCATTAACGGGAATGAAAGTAAGTCCCGGCGTTTTTGAGGTCGCCGAGATTCTTGGCCGTGATGAGTGCAGGAAGAGACTCGAATTTTACGGGTTAATCTAGTTATTGCCCCCTTTTTTAACGAGAAGGGGGATTATATTTTATTTACGGCCTAAAACAAGGAGTGTTTTATCATGATGGATCAAGCGTGTATTAATTCAATAATGGATTTAGTTTTTTCGTCAAATATGATTGAAAAAGGTATTTACGCATTAGAAGAACGCCCGATTGAATATGAGTCAAATGATATTAATGATGATAGACATTGCGTAAAAATGTGTATAAGCGATCATTTAGGTTTTAATCGCAAAGCCCCTCTATATGAAGCGTGGCCGGCCGGAAATTTATTATTATTTACAGTTTTTGATGGTGTGCTTGAGAATAAATATAATCTTACTGAAGGAGAATCATTTTCTAAACACTATAAAGCTATTCCTGAAAATGACGACTTTGATATTATGACAAAAAATTGCTATAGAATATTGAAGATCATCCGCAATGGAATACAACACAGTCTTAGCAGCATAAATCATTCTAATTCTAAGGATTATATAATAAATTATTCTTTCAATGGAACAAATTTTACTCTGAATATTACAGAAGAAGGTACACGCTCGCTATATACATATGTTACAAATTTTATTACAGGAAAAATAAAAGGTCTCGCGCAATATATCACAGACGGACATTATAAAGGCATTATGCGAACTATATATGAGACAATAAATGCAGAAATTTCGAATCTTTCTGATGAGTTCGGAACTTCTTTATTGAATATCGGTCAAGGTCTAAGTTTAAGAGCTTCTGTCAGATATCCGTTAATAAATCCTAGAATAATTAATCAAGATGATAAATCAATAACTTTTTATCACTTAGAAAATAATGGAACTGATGACGAAACAAGCGCACAATATCAATACTCAACAGATTATGTTTATAACGGGCATCTGCTCCCTCAAGAATTAGGGAAAATAAATAAATATAGCGGCTCTTGTTCCGAAAAGAGGCTGACAAGAGGCACTATAACATTTAATAAATCTGATATTAATATTTTATGGCAGATTAAGAATTAAATTCTATACTCAGCCGTCAAAGGCACGTGATCAGAAGGACGCTCCCACGCACGGACTCTCGTATCAGGTTCGCAATTTACAGCAAGTTTCGCAAGAGACTCACTAGCTAACATGTGATCTATACGCCAGCCGATATTTTTTGTGAGAGCGTCTTTTACTCTATAGTCAAAAAATGTGTAAATGCCTGACTCAGCGTGAAAGAGTCTTAATACATCAACAAGGCCGTAACAAGTATCAGCGAAAATTTTACGAATCTCATCACAGAAACAAACGTGATTTTTCTTTGCTTCAGGGTGAGTAACGTCTATTTTTTCCGGAGCCACGTTTAAATCTCCCAGCCATAAGAATAATTTATTTTTCTCGCGTTCGATTATGTTTCTGACTCGTGCAAAAAATTTTTTCTTCACGTCAAAATCGGGGCTCTCTATTGATTTACCTTGAGGCACATAAGTATTTAACACGCATAAATTTTCATGAGTCAGAGTCAATACCCGCGTATCAAAATTATTTTCTTGGCCGTCATTGAACCCGAACGAAATATTTATATTTGCGCGTAAATTTTCCTTCACTAGCACTGCAACGCCGTTATAACTTTTTTCGCCGCGATAGAAAGTTTTATAGCCCAGCTCATTAAATGCGATTGCCGGGAAAAATTCATCCTGAGTCTTTGTCTCCTGCATGAATAATAAATCAGGCTTTGACTCATTGAGCCACTGAATTAAAATCGGGAGCCTTGTTCTCACTGAATTAACGTTAAAAGTAGTTATCTTCATGATCATAAAAAATTTCCCCCTCGCCTGTTACAGCAAAGGGGAATCAAGTTATTTGCTGAATCGTCTTGAGCGATTATTATTTTGTGCTGCTCTGTTGCGCTGTGCTCTGATTCTCATTGTTGCAGGCCCCGGCGGTATATCGGGCTTTGCGTCGTACTTGGGCATGACTACAACTTTTCTCAACGGCGGCTCACCGATTGACTCTGTAGTTACGTCGTCGCGATCCTTCAAAGTTGTATGAATCACCCAGCGTTCCCAGCTTGCCATAGGTTCGAGTCGTACAGGTCTGCCAAATTTGAGAGCTTGACGTGCTGTAGCCTCTGCTAAACGTTCGAGACTCTTTATTCTGCGTTCACGATAGCCGCTGCTGTCGACTTTGATTCTTGGTTCTCTTCGCGGGTCTCTGAGTGCGAGATTTACAAGATATTCAAGCGATTTCAAAGCATCGCCGTAACGCCCTACAACGTAATCAGCTGCATCATCGCCGGTTATCTCGATTGTATGTTTAACTTCTTCGCTTATAACTGCCTCTGCGTTGAAGTCCATGAGCTTTAATGTTTGATTCACAAATTCCACGCCGTTAAGCATTAAATTTGACACTGACTCGGATTCTTGTGCTGATTCAAATTCCTGCTCGTCTTCAAGTTCTGAGTCTGAGTCTTGTTCCGGTTCCTGCTCGAAATAAGTTATCTCGACCGTTAATTTTTTGCTGCCGAACAAACCGAGAAATCCTCCGCGTTCAGTGCTGATAATTTCGGCCTTGAGTTCTTCTTTTGGGCGAGAAAGTTTTATAGCTGCCTCTTTTAGTGCGTCTTCAATGTCTGCTGCTTCGATCGTTAATTTTTTCTCCTGAGTCAATCATAATCCCCCCTGATAAAAAATTTATTTATTCTTCGGCTTCTCCTGATATAAAGTCGGTTTCTGACTCATTTCTTCAGTTGTTTTGCGTGAGATTCTGACCTGATGAATTATTCCCATTAATGACGAGACCCCCCAATAAAGCAAGACTCCGCCCGGCAAACTGAAGCATATAAACGTCAAGAATAACGGCATAAACCAGTTCATCATTGACATTTGCGGATTTCCTGCGCTCGTTAAATGCTGCTGGTACCAAGTGAGCCACGCAATTAATATTAACAGGATAAAATTAAATATCCACGTGCCAATATTCGAGAATAGCAAGCTAAGATTTGTAAATGACGATAAGAAGACCATAACGACTCCGAGCTGCTCATCAGGAATCTTGACTCCGGCCTCGTCGACGAGATTCAATGCATTTGCTACAGTTGTTAAGACGCTTCCTCCGAGATTGACTCCGAAAAATGTAACGTTCGTAAATGCTTCAGTCTTTGTTAAATCATATAATACGCCGTAAAGTAAAATAAATATCGGCAATTGAATCAATAACGGAAGACAGCCGCTCGCAGGGTTGACTTTATTTTCCTTGTATAGTGCCATAGTCTCGCGGTTGAGTGCGTCTTTATCGTCCGCGTATTTTTCCTGCAAAACTTTTAATTGAGGCTGTAATTTCTGCATTCTCTGCATACTGACCATTTGTTTTTGCGTCAATGGGTGCATTAAGAGTCTTACAAGCAGAGTCAGCGCGATAATTGCAAGTCCCCACGCGAAATTTGTTCCGATTCCGATTCCTGTTATAGCGTTGTGAATAAATTGCAGCAAACCGAGTAATAATGCTTTTGCCTGTGCCCACATTTTATAAAATCACCTCGTATTAAATTTTTTGGGAGGTAAGTCGATACCGCCCGGATGCCACGCCCCGCACTTAATGAGCCTCTTAAATGTTAACCATGTGCCGCGAAAAAATCCCCATTCTTTATAAACACTCACGGCATAATTTGAACATGTCGGATAAAACCTGCAGTGCGCTCCGATAAATGGTGATATAAATATCTGGTAAATCCGAATTAGTGCGATTGCGAGACGGGATAACATGATAATAAATTTCTGTGTCGTAATAATCTCAATAGTTCTCTGTAAATATCCTGCGTTTTTGAGTCAAGCCCCTTATCCTTGAGTCCTAACACGATTTGCAAGCCCGGTGTTAATTTGCCTGATAACTGCCTGAATGCCTCGCGCAAGATTCTTTTGCCTCTGTTCCTGATATTAGCTTTGCCCTGATGTTTTCCCACTGCACAGCCGAATTTTATTGAGTCTGAGTCGTCCTTCAGATAAAGCAACCGCACCAGCTCGCCGTTAACTTTTATGCCAGTGCGGAATATCTTGTCAAATTCCCAGCCTTTTTTCAGCTTGTGAATATTAGGCACGTGTTAAAAATTTGCGTCCGATTCGTCTTCTGTTGCGGAGAATCTTGCGCCCAGACGGTGAAGCAGAACGCGCAAGGAAACCTATTTTGCGTCTTCTCGGCAATACATGAGGCTGAAATGTTCCCTTTTTCATGATGTAGTTGTAAATGCTCCTCTCTTAGATTTATTACTCTTTGTAAGTGGCTTTGCCGTCGCTTTCAAGTACGATCTCATATACTTTGAATAAATCGAACTCGTGCCACTCAGTGTAAGTTTCGTCTGTGAAATCAGCCCTAATATCCCAAAGTCTAACATTTCTGTTGCTATTGAATGTAATAGTGCAGCTTTCTCCGTCTCTTAATGGCTCCCAAGGCGAAATTTTATCGTCGTCAACGTCCCAATCATCGTTATATGCCGGACCGACCCAGAAACCGACGATAGTTTTTCCGGTGTTGTTTACGAGTCTGAAATCTTGACGGCCTGCAAAAGCTGTTGACGCAAATAATACAGCAACAAGCACCAATAACAGCGCAAAAGCAAACTTTTTCATGAATAAATGCCTCCTCCAAAATTTTTGAGCTGATTAATTTCCAGCATAGATAGCAAGATTATAGCACAGCATAGTATTTACAGTAATTTTTTTTCTTTGTTCGCGCTGCTCATTCAATTCGGGTGGGTGGGCGGGCTGAATCACAACACGTTTTCGCGCCGATACCTTCAGCCCATAAAAATATTTTTGCTGCGATTAATGGGGGGCAGCTAATGACGCACAAACGGCACCGGTTGCAAAAAAGGTTTTGATTTTGACTTTGCTGTTATAATAATAATCACAGAAAAATTTTATTTCTTTATGCATGCGATTTTACTTATAGTTAGCACACTTGAATAACAGTAAAAATTTTTGCATGTTCACGAAGTAAATTATGTATACGGGAGCAGCTAATGACGCATAAACAGCATCGGTTGTAAAATTTTGACTTTGCTGTTGTAATAATAATCTACAGAAAAATGTTCACACAATATTTCACAAGAGACGACAATTTTACAACTACATTTGCAACTACAAAAATGTTAATCTTTCACAGTTATAGTAATATCTCACAAAAAAATTTTATTTCTTTATGCATGTGATTCATTTATCGCGATAATTTTTTATAGTCAGCACACTTTAATAACGGTAAAAACTTTTTGCATGTCCGCGCAGTAAATTATGTATACTGGAGCAGCTAATAACGCACAACAGGCACCGGTCCTTTGCTATTATGGCTTAATTAATGAAGCACTGACGGAAAAAATTTTTGCATATATTCAAGTGCTACAATATTATCAAATTAGGAGGTGTAATTTACTTGAACAATTCTAAACAATTCATAATCGTTACAGGCATGAGCGGAGCAGGTAAAACTATGACTCTTAAGGTTCTAGAGGACTTCGGATTTATCACGATCGACAATTTACCGCCGGAATTACTGCCGCAATTATTCAGACTCGTATCTGAACGCCCCGAAGCAAATAAAAGCCGCGGAGTCGTCGCAACTGTTGACGTTAGAAACGTGAGCAAAAATTTTGTGAAGGTCATTGATGATATTTCGTCAGCTTGGGAAGGAGACGTAAAAGTTATATTTCTCACAGCGTCCGACGAGGAATTATTACGCCGTTATGAACGCACAAGACGTGTTCACCCGTTAAATAAAGGACTCTCGACACGTGAAGGAATCTTAGCAGAACGAGAAATTTTATCACCCGTTTTAGACCGCGCAGATATAGTAATAGATACTTCAATGATGGATTTACACCAGCATAGAGAACGCTTACTCAAAGAATTTTTCGAGGAAGACGGCGGAATCTCTATATTAATCAGCTCATTCGGGTATAAATACGGAGTCCCGCAAGATTCAAGTTTTGTTATTGACGTTCGCTGCCTGCCAAATCCTTATTACGTCGATGAACTGAAAAATTTAACCGGCACTGATAAGCCCGTAAAAGATTATTTACTGGAATATCCTGAGACAAAGGAATTTATAGATCTCACGAAAAATTTTTTAGATTTTGCGATACCTCAATTTTTGAATAACGTTCGAGGACAGCTGCATATTGCAGTAGGCTGCACAGGAGGCCGGCACAGATCCGTTGCTATGGCTGAATGGTTGTACGAAATTTATTCGCAAATTTATTCAGGAGTCTGCGTTATCCACCGCGATAAGGGGCATGGCCATCAATGAGTTATTTTATTCTGGGAGTCTTCACGACTTTGTTGATACTCTTTATGTTTGGGCGGATAAAATTAAAATCTGCTCCCATAATCGAACGTGCAATTAATCGCAGGTTATCGAGCGGCCCATATATTTTAGCGATCGGAGGCGGAACGGGATTATCGACTCTTTTGCGCGGGATAAAGGCTTTCACGCGAAATATTACGGCGGTTGTAGCTGTAACTGATGAAGGGGGGAGCTCCGGCAGGATTCGCAATGAATGGGGAATGTTGCCGCCCGGTGATGTTCGTAACTGCATAGTAGCTCTTGCCGAGAATGATAACGAGCTCAAGAAAATTTTAGATTTCAGGTTTGATCGCGGGGAATTGTCCGGCCATAGTTTAGGAAATTTATTATTGCTTGCTGTTACGGAAATGTGCGGAGATTTCAGCTTGGCAGTAGAGAAAATGAATCACTTACTATCAATCAGAGGGCGTGTTTTACCTGTTACGACAGAAAGTATTACATTAATGGGAAAAACTAAAGACGGACAACGAGTCAAAGGCGAGCTTGAAATTTCAGAACACGGCGCATCATTGCAGGAAATTTGGCTTGAACCAGTGAACGCAAAGCCCTTACCTGAAGTTATAAGCGCAGTAGATGACTCTGACGTAATTTTATTAGGGCCGGGGAGTCTTTTCACGAGCGTAATACCAAATTTGTTATTGCCTGATTTCGCCGATAAATTAAAATCTGCAAGAGTCCCGAAAATTTATATCTGCAACTTGATGACTCAGCCGGAAGAGACTCAAAATATGAACGTCGTACAACATTTAGAATGGCTTAGTGCTGCTTTAGGGTGCGTGCCTGATTTCGTAATAGTAAATAGTGAAGAGATTCCAGCAGATATAGTTCAAGCATACGAGAAAGACGGCGCGAGTCCGTTATATCTCGACTATCATCAGCGCGAAATAATAAAGAATATGGGCTGCATTTGCGTTGAAGCTCCTACAGCCTTAGTGCTTGATACTGAAAAAGGGCGGGTTCTGCGTCATGACCCGAAAAAATTAGCGTCGATAGTGTTTAAGCTCTTCAGGAAGATTGACGAGCAAGAAATTTCATAAATGAGTCTTTATTCTCTCGTGCGCTTGTTGTCGGCCGGCCTAAGTTATCACGAGATTTTATCTGCGATTTTGCTTCAATAAATGTTAACGAGTCTGACTCTCTTGCAGCTTTCAAAGCATTATCAAGGGAGTCATAATTTTCTGCGCTGAAGACATTTACATAACCGCAATTTTTCGCGATTTCCGGCAAATTAATTTTTCCTGCTGCAGTGGGAAGACCTCCGACGCTCTCATGTGAAGAATTATTTATTACGATGTGAATTAAATTTTTCGGCGCAAGACTTCCGATTACAGCGAGTGCTCCCAAGTGCATTAATGCAGCTCCGTCGCCGTCAATGCAGAAAATTTTTGTGTCAGGTTTATTCAGCGCGACTCCCAGTGCAATACTTGACGCATGACCCATTGAGCCCACTGTCAAGAAATCGCGTTCATGAGTGTCCCTTAACTCGAATAATTCGCGGCTTGTTTTTCCTGTTGTGCTGATGATGGGTGAATCGCCCGAAAATTTTATTATGTGCCTGATAATTTCTTCGCGAATCATGAAATAATTATTGCTGTATGAAATTTTTTCGCCGTAAGTTAATGCACCCTTACGAATCACAAAAGCGGCGCAATGACCGTTATTTAATTCGAGCTTGAAATCTTTCATGACGTTATCTAATTCTTGAATGCTTGTATCTTGACTCATGACAAAAAATTTTATGCCCAAATCCTTTAACAGCTGTAGTGTTACTTTGCCTTGATAAATGTGCTGGGGTTCGTCATGGACTCCTGGTTCGCCTCTCCAGCCGATTATAAAAATTTCCGGAATATTATAGACTTCAGGATTTAATAAACTCGTTGAAGGGTTGACAATATTTCCAAGCCCGGAATTTTGCATGTAGACCGCCGGAATTTTCCCCGTTGAGAGATTATAACCTGCTGCGATTGCTGCTGCGTTGCCCTCGTTAGCTGCGATTATGTGATGATTCGAGTCTGTTCCGTAAGTGTTCATTAAGTAATTGCACAACGCTTTTAACTGGCTGTCAGGTACTCCCGTGAAGAAATCGCAATTAAGAATCTCTACAAAATTTTTAACGTCCATTATTTAATATCTCCCTGTACAAATTTTTTATAGTGAGTGAGTCTAATTGTACCGGAAAATTTTTCAAACGTTCGGGATTAACGCTTTCTGACAAAATATTTATTTCCTGCTCATTAGCTTGAGGAATCGCCATATTTAAGCGCGTAAAAATGTCATTAAATTTTTCTGCTGCTTCTTGCGGAGTATTACAGCCCATTGAATCAGCAATTTCATGAAGGACGGGCAAATTTTTATTTATCAGCCATCGAAATAATACCCTGTTGCACAATGCCGCCGCGTGTCCATGAGCAATATTATATAATCCCGTAATTTTATAGCACATTGCATGACCTGCCGTCGTCTGTGCTAAATTAATTGCTTTGCCTGCTGTATATGCATTCTTAAGCATTGAGTCAGGGTTATACGAGTCCGGGTAATTTGCTAAATTTCTTGTGATGTTAGTTAGTGCTTCGCGTGAAAAAATTTTGCTTGATTCATTTGCATTTACTGACCAGAAAGACTCTAACGCATGTGATAGAGCGTCTAAAGCTGAAGATTTGCGATGATAATCGGGCAGATATTTTAGCAGTTCCGAGTCAAATAATACAGAGTCAGGGATTATTTTATCGTCAGTGATTGAGAGCTTTTTACCGTCCTCATAGAGCACCGCAAATCTAGTAGCCTCACTTCCTGATCCTGCTGTCGTAGGAATTACAACGAGCATTGAGTCAGGATTATTCAACTTCACATATTTTGCTACATCAATTGTAGTACCCCCCCCCCCCCTAGTATAAATACGCAATTTTTCTGCGTGAAATATGCAGCTGCTTTCTTTGCGTCTTCAAGTTTAGGGTTAGGAGTAAAGCTCGTGAAGTGAATTATCTTATCACTGACAGAGTCTAAGCAACTAGAGAGCCGGGAAAAATTTTTAAATGCTGATTTCCCATGAACAAATAAAATATTGCCGTTTACTGACTGTAAAATTTCTTGAAGCTCGTCATAATTGTTTAATATCCTCTGCATTGTTTTGCACCTCGTTAAAAAATTTTTGCTAACGTATCTGCGCGCGTATCATGCTCGAAGAAACGCCCTTTGTGTAATCAGGTTCTATGACTTGGCCGCCCCATTCTGACATTGCAGCGATTGCCTTTGCTCTTACGTCCGATAAAGGCCCCTCGCGCCAGTCTTTGCCGTGTACCATAAAATCGGGCTTGAGATTTCTTATATTCTCGTCATAGTCCTTAGTTTTTTGCGGGACAATCTCATCAACATATTTAATGCTTTCGAGTACAATTTTTCGCTGATCATAAGTCATATAGGGTTTAGGCTTGTACGATGAAATTGCTTCGTCGCTGAATAAACCTACAATGACTCGGCCATAACGCGCGGCAGTCTTCAAAATGTTTATATGTCCCGGATGAATTATATCAGCTGACATAGGAACATAAACGGTTAAATCTGAATTCTTGATTCTCTCGCGCACTTGTGAGTCATCAAAAATGTAATCGCCTTCAACATTC
The DNA here is from genome assembly GCA_017443945.1 of Synergistaceae bacterium. NCBI lineage: Bacteria > Thermotogati > Synergistota > Synergistia > Synergistales > Synergistaceae > Synergistaceae bacterium. The sequence goes on along the minus strand of JAFSXS010000008.1, from coordinate 19,752 downwards.
GAACATTCCGGCATTAAAGCGCGTGCAGGGCGTTTTTCGTGATTGACGCAGCCGTCGCAGAGAGTCCCGCCTAAATCGTTTTGCATGAATCTTCGGCGCATATCCTTCATTTTTTCGCCGTACCAGCCGTCTTTAAGCGAGACTTTGTTCAAATCCGCAACAATTAACATGTTCTCATAGTCAGCATTCTCAATCGATAAATATCCCTCTTGAGTTACAGAAATTGCGTCAAAGGGGAGATTACAACGGCGTTTTACTTCGTCGTCGCAATCACAGCGCAAATAATCATCAATTTCAGGCATATAACCGCCCTGATTGTAGACGTACTTAAACACTATTTGATCCGCTAAACCTTTGAAGACTTCAAAATATTTTTCCCGCAAATTTTCAGTGAAGCGCGTCAAGATTCCGGTTACATAAATTTTGTAGTTCCTGCCGGTCTCCTGCCTGTATTGATTCAGGTAGCGCAAATTATTCATGACTGTGTCAAAATCGTCTCGGCCGTGAATGAATTTGTATAATTTTTTTTGCGGGGCATTGATTGAAAATTTTATGCTGTCGAGTCCTGCGTCAATAACTGCACGAATCTTTTCAGGAGTCGCAAGTGAGCCGTTAGAAGTCAAATATACATAAGTGTAGCCGATTTCTTTTGCTTTAGCGATAAATTCGGGTAACTCAGGAACTAAAAACGGTTCGCCCGTCGCGTAAAATCCAACTTCACGAGTCCCAAGCTCATAGGCCTGACGCAAAATATCAAAACCTTTTGCCTTGTCCATCTTTGAAACTTTCCGGCGCATTTTCTGATGAGCACAGAATATACACGCATGATTACACACGTTAGAAAGCTCCATCAAAAAATTAGTTTTCGGGAAAGGAGGCTCTAACGAGTAAAGCTCCTCCCGATCGGCCTTCTTGAGTCTGACTCGCTCTTGAAGGTCTACATCTTTTCCCATTTTGCCGCACATGGTGAAATTAATACCTCCTTTATATTATTCAGGGGCAGGGATGAGTCTAATAATGTCCCTGAACGGCATCAAAAATTTGTCGCATTCCTGCGATCTGTGAGCGCGTAAAATTGTCTCTGCTGCTTGAGTAACTGCCGGGACTGCTGCGCGCATGAGGTGATTTGCATAAATTATTATATTTGCTCCCCGTGCCTTAAATTCTTCTTCCGTTACTGTGTTATAGCTGGTAGGAACAAGCACAACGGGTGTAGATTTGTTATGCTCTCTGAAACGTTCAAGAAATGCAAAAATTTCTGCTGGGTCTTTGCTGCGTGAGTGAATCATAATTGCGTCTGCTCCGGCCTCAACGAACGAAAACGCCCGAGTCAAAGCGTCATCGAGTCCGCGTTCAAGTATAAGACTCTCGATTCTTGCACAAATCATAAATTCTTTAGTCTTCTGAGCTTTCTTGCCTGCTCGAATCTTGGCCGAAAAATTTTCGATTGTGTCTTGAGTCTGTACTACTTCATTGCCGAATAGACTATTTTTCTTGAGTCCTGTCTTGTCCTCGATTATTATCATGGAAACGCCGAGACGCTCAAGAGTCCTAACTGTATAAATAAAGTGTTCAGGTCTTCCGCCTGTGTCGCCGTCAAAAATAATGGGCTTTGTCGTAACTTCTACAATGTCTTCAATAGTTCTAAATCTGCTTGTCATGTCAACGAGTTCAATATCGGGTTTTCCTTTTGCTGTACTGTCGCATAACGAGCTGACCCACATAGCGTCAAACTGTCTTGGCTGGCCGTCCTGATAAATTACAGTGTTCTCGACTATCAAACCCGTTAAACCGTCATGAGCTTCCATAGCTGTAACAAAATTTTTTATCGCCAATTCCCTGCGCAAACGTCCGCGTCTTATATCAGGCATTGCTAAATCTGAACGCGCGCGATTTTCTATTTCTCTGAACCTGTCATCTTTCGAGTATGGGAATTCAACGAGCCGCCCTCCGTAACTTGCAAGAATGCTCACAACCTCGTCACGTATAGGTTTCTGAAAGCCTGTCTGCCAGTCATCGCCATGAACAAAAATATCAGGTTTATAACGTTCAAGATTTTCACGGTAAGAAAGAGTTTTTTGCTCGACGACTTTATAAACGCCCGAAAGATTTTCAAACATTGCGCGCCTATCCTGATAAGTAACAAGAGGGAATCTCTTAAAACTTGCTACTGCCTCATCTGATAGAATGCCGATAATCAATTTTCCCAGCCTGCGAGCCTTCTTTATTATTGCGATGTGTCCGGCATGAATAATATCTGTCGAGAAACCTATATAAACCGTTCTTGATTCTATTTGCTTGAGTCGTGAGCTTACAACCGCAAGATCTTCCGGCGTATCAATCTCCGAGCATAATAAATTTCTCAGGTCGCACGCGTAAATATTGCATTTGCCGTCTAAATCGTTTAGGGCTTTCTCTGCGTAACATTTTCTATTATTTGACTCGCAGTAAGACTCAATTTTCGCAAGCCATAAGAGCCAGTCAGATTTATTCAGCTTATATAATGGTTGAGCCGTTAAAGCCTGATTAAAAAATTCGACTCCGACGCGTAAAATTTTATTCTCAGAATCAATAACGGCCTTAAAATCTTTTTCCGGCAATGGGACGCTTGACGACACGGCCATAACCGAACGGAACTCGTTTAAAATTTTGTCTAGTGCTTCATTCTCAAAGACTAAATCACCGTGAATAAATAATAAATCGTCGTCCTTCAGAAATTCCCGCGCAAGATAAATGCTGTAAATATAATTTGTGTCTCGATAGTCGGGATTGTTCACGAATTTAATATTTACGGGTAAATCAAGAGTCCTGCAATAGTTCATCAAGACTCCTTCACAATAACCAGTAGTAATAATTATTTCGGTGATTCCTAGTTCTGAAAGCTGCTTTAATTGACGTGATAAAATTGTTTCGCCCGGTTTGATTTCCGTTAAGCATTTAGGCTGTTCACTTGTCAAAGCTCCCATACGAGAGCCAAGCCCGGAATTAAGTATTAACGCTTTCATGATTTATTACGGTCTCGGCCCTATTGATTGAATCAATAAAATATTTTGTCCGTCTTTGAGCTTGAGGAGTTCAGAGAGTTTCTTTGCGTCAAATGAGCCTCTTACAACTGCGTTCCACCCTTGAGAAGCCGCAAATAAATAAGCGTTCTGCATTGCTGCACCTGCATGAGCATATACCCAGCGTGAAATTAATTCTTTCGGGGCTTTGCTGCCTGACCATAAATTTATATCGTTGACATATGCGAGATTAACTGCTGCTTGGCCGACAAATTTTTGCATTCCTGTGTCTTGTCTGTGATCGCCTTTAGTTATTAGTTCGAGCGAATGATTTAATGCGTCATATTTATAGACTCCTTCACGGTTGAAGACGTAAACAAATGTGTCTTGAATGCCCATTGCTACGGGGTAGACTCTGTGTTTGTCGGGGCGGTTCACTCCTGCTGTAACGTATAATAAATTAGATAGATCCTGCAAAGAAATATCAACGTCTGCAAATTCTCTTGTCGAATGTCTAAGAGTAATAGCTTCCGTTAAAGTCATTCCGCCGTTTTTGACTGGGTCAGGGAGCTTGATAATTTCTCCGTCCGCAAATGCACAAGCCGCTAATAACGCAACAAATAAAGCACTGATAAAAATTTTTCGCATGATCAATAATTCCTCCTGTTATTCAATAATGTAACTTGCGACGATTTCGCCGTAATAGCTGATATGGACATCACGATTTGCGCCGACTGCTGAGCCGTCAATATTCTGCGGATAAAGTGAAGACCGTAAATTTTCATCGTTCAATAGCGGCAAGTCTTGAATCTGTCTGTATAAAATTTTGCATTCGAGAGTCAAAGGAAATTGCAATATTCCGGGAACAGAAATTTTTTCGCTGTCAGTAAGAGTCAGACCCGCAAGCGCAATTTTATCGAGATCCCTCCCCGAACGAGACCCGCAGAAACCGATAATTTTTTTGTCGAATTTATCATTATCGAGCGGCAAATTAATTGTAAATTCCGGGTTGCTGTCTAATAGACTTCTTGTGTAACGGCCTTCACGCACATATGCGGCGAAAATAGGTTTTGTCCAATTTACGCCGAGAGTCCCCCAGCCTATAGCCATAGTGTTGACTTTGTCATTTGCCTTAGAAGTCAGCAAAATCCCGTGAGATAACGCATTAATTATATGTCCTGCGTAGACACTTAAATTTATTGGCTTATGCATAATTGATTATAAATTCCCCTCTTTGATTGCTGATTTTGTGAAAGATTATAGCAAAAAAAAGCCCTCCCGCTGTAATAACGAGAGGTCATAAAATTTTTACTTGCTTAACTCGGCTTTAAGCTGTGTGATTTGACTCTCAATTGAACGTAACTCAACGCGTAAAGATTCCTTTTTTGAGTCGTCCTGTTCTGTGTTGAGATTCTGGCGGATTTTGGCGCGTTCAAGCTCTAATTTTTCGAGTTCTGACTCTTCGTCGCTGGATTCGTCGTCATTGCTTGTAGATTCTGACTCTGTAATGGGTGCTCCGGCTGGCTGTGCTGATTTTTGCGAGTCATTTGCTCGAACGGTCATATTTGACTCTGAGTCTTCTTTTTCCGGTTTGTTTTCTGCGTCAAAAGTGTAGGGGTTAAAGCTGACGGACTCAGAATCTTCTTCCGGTTCGACTGATTCAACGATTGAATTTTGCGGCTTGCCTGACTCATCATAAATTACTGCGTTTGCTTTTGTCTGCGTGATTTCTTCGTGGATGTACTCGTCCTGCTGTTCTTGTTTTGTTTGCGGGGCTTGCTGCTGTGAAGTTTTTTGCAGATTATTGCGTGATACCTGCTGAAGGTTTGTATTTCCAGCATTCTTTAATAGTGCGTTAATATTCACTTATAAGACCGCCTTTCTGACACTATATAATAATTACGATTGTGAAAATTTTATGAATTATTATTAATTAGCTGTAAAAACTTTTGCACATTCGCGCTACCCCTTGAGTCCGGGTGGGTGGGTGGGAAGAACGAACGATATTCGCGCGATAAATTAATTGCATTGAAGCCGATACACTTAATTTGCGCGACTCATGGGCGGGGAGGGGGGCAAGGGGGAACGGGCTTTTGGGGGTTCCCCCTCACACAAAATATAAATTTTTTATGCACATTAAATTTTTTGAATCCGTAAAATTATAAATGCATTCACGACTATAATATAATTATTAATTCAGACGAGGAGAAAATATTTTCATGAGAAAAATTTTTATATTGCTGACGATTTTATTTGCATTTCCCGTATACGCTGCTGAAGTCCCCCGCGCTGATTTGGACGAGGCAGAAAGATATTTTAACAACGCTTATGTGCATTTTATGAGGCGTGATTACCGAGAAGCACAAGTTTATCTTGACCACGCTATAAACGAGAATACTTACATGGTCGATTATTACATGCTTAGTGCGTTAAATCTTAACAGAATGGGTGATATTGACGGCTCAATGTCCTCGCTTAGAAGTTATATAGAGGTAAGGCCGCTCGATGAGTCTGCACCAAGAATCGGGCGAAATTTTACGGAACTTGATGGAGCTTTGCGCACTGTGCTGGGTACTGCTCCTATTCCAGTTAATTGGAAGTCTGCACAATCAACCGTCCAAACTGAATGGAATACAGGCTGGGTGCGTCCGTTCAGCATTAAGGGCATGGGAAAAATTAAATCTCTCGGTGGGACTGTGTGTATTCCTGACACTTTCGGCGATGAAATTTTTATTCATCAGGGATCACACGCAGGAGTCTTAAACGCTTTCACGGGAGAAAACGATTTTAAGCGCGTTAGAGTCCCTCAGCCGGTTACAGCTTTTCCGATGGGGGACGGGACATTTTTAATTTTTACAGCTAACGGCGATATTTATCACATTGCAAATTTGAACGAGAGCGCGGCGGCAGATTTTACGAGTCAGACAGAATCAACAGCAGTTACTGACGCTGAATTAATTTCGGCGAATCAATTTGCGCTGGCTGACCCTGTAGAACGCTGCATAACTTTTTACGAGATGCAGAGATTTGATCCGATAATGCGATGGTTTCCGCCGGAAATGTCCGGAGATTTATTATTTGAACCTGTAGCTATTGAACGTTACGCGGATTGGCTTGCAATTGCAGATAGAGCTAACTCAAGAATTTATATACTCAACATTATGAGCCGGGAATTTTTTACGATTAACAGTGTACAACTTCCGAGAGATTTAATATGGTCATCGCTGGGAGAATTATTTATACTCAATGAGAACGGAGAAATTTACGATTTTGTTATAGATTTCGGCACAAGAAGTTACGCAAACAGAAATTCAAGCGCGTTATATTCCGGACTAAATAATATTTGGTCATTCTTTCACTCGCCCTACGGAGATATTATTTGCTTGGATATTGGCGCGTCAATGTTGTATAAATCTTTAATGATTCCTTCGCGCGACGACGTACCCGGATATTTGAGCATTTATAATCCCGTCATGGCAACGAACACAGAAAACCGCGAAAGTTTTATAATTGACGCAACTTTTATGTCGCCTTTCATGAGTTACGCAAATAACACTAGAACCGTAGCACATGCCGTCTGGAATAATCGAAGTATGCGCTGTAATGTAATGTGGCAGAGACCGGGAAATTTTGACGCTTTATTTATTCACGGTGCAATACCGCGCGGGCAAATTCTTCCGATAAACCTTCGTCCGGCTCAAGTCAGAAGGGGCAGCGATATTAGTTCAGTTATTCCGTCATTCTGGCTGCTTCATAAGTCTACGCTAACAAATGTAATAGTAGACTCCTCGATTTCGTTCACAATGGACGATATGATGACGCTTTTAAAATTTTGCATGATGAACGGTTTAGAGCTTGATATTTATGCGCGAGAGATTCCTTCATTGAGTCTGACTCGTGCGAGTGCTTTTACCGGCGGAAAAACTATTTATTCACTGAGAAATGCAATAGAGCTTCCTGTGCAAAGAAGTCATATGCAAATTCAGATTCCGTTGCCTGTTGAGTTATCGTCGTCAGGTTATCCGGGGCGGTCAATGCTGGGATTATATCTCGATGCAGGAATGATTCAATCAAGGGCTTGGATGCCTTTATGGCCGGACATGTTCACGCGTTAAGAAATAATAAATCCCCCGGCTTTGAATGAGTCAGGGGAAAAATTTTTGTTACTCTATTTATTTATCTGGTACAAATTCCCGTTTAAGTCAATATCCAACAAGTTAGACTCAACTGCTTTAATGCCTGCAAGAGCTGACAAATTAAATTTTCCCGCAATTGTCCCGACACGATTTAAATCAAGATCGTAAATAATCCCGCTATTTTCCGTGAATAAAATTAAATTATTTCCGCCCTTGACTACGCTAATGAAGACAAATGCAATATCGTTTTTTCCTGCAGAACCTTCAAGCGGCCATTTTTCGACGAGTAAATTTATTTGCTGCTCCGAAAGTTTTGCGCCGTCGGGATAAACTTTTGCTCCCGAAATAATTTCACGCCTTATCGATACAGGAGGGACTCCAATTCGCACATATTTTAAATATTCGGCAGGATCTAACGACATCGCAGCATTGACACGGGATTTTATTTCGGGCGATTCGTCTTCTGATAGGCGCGATAAAACTTTATTCCCGTAACGGCCGAGATTAAAGCGTGTATAAATATAGTCAAAGTCTTCAGGTTTAATTTGTCCGGAATGCAATCTATCAGCTTGATTATATGCTGCGAGTCTGTACGGGTCTAATAACGGCGAGTTCATTAAAATTATTATCAGCGTCATTATAATTACAGATACGATATTTACTCGTCCGATTGAGTCCGGCCATTTGCGAAATAATACCGCACCAGCATAGCCAAGCCCTACTATGCCCGTAATAAGCGCGAGAAAAAATGCTTGTATTCTGTCCGTTGATAGTCCGTATTGAGCGACTCTGAGTCCAACCGAATATAAGCAAAGAATCATATAAATCGGCAGGCACAATAACGAAATTTGCGCAAGAATGTCAATAGATTTTGTTCTGAATGCGGATCTAGTCCCGTCGAGCCAGCATGCATTTGCAAGAATTATCGTCCCGAACTGCAATAATAACATCAACGTACTTGCTTGGCCGGTGCTCCATAAAGTTTTTAGGCCGTAATATGGCAGACACAAAAGAAAAGCTCCCGACAAAATCGAGAAAAACGGAAGCAGCCACGCAAGAACAGATAATATCCACCGTCCAAGAGAGTCAATTCCCGGATGCTTTATCGCTACTGATATGGAAATCGCAATAATCACGCACGATAATAATACAACTGTAGCAGGATTGAATATCAACGACGGCACTACATCAAGCCCGACAATGTCAAATAATAATCCCGCAGTTACAAGCAATCCCCAGAAGACCGCAATTACAATCGCCGCCTGAAATAACAAAAATAAATTTCTGCAAAGTTGAAAGAATATCTCAGAATATGAAATTTTCCAGCTCCATGAAGCTATCCTGCATTGAAAAAATGGAATCAGCAAGAAGACAGCCATACTCACGCGAATTAAATCACTTATCTGCGACGGCAAATAATAAAATCCTACCCCCGGCGAATAAATTGACCAGAGTCTATAAAGCCATAACACAATTAATGCAAGAGTCAGCCACCCTAGGAGCTCAAATAAACGCCTTCCCCAATGTTCTTGTGAGAGCCAGAACACAAACGGTACTAGAAATATAACAGTCAGCGGCATACACTTTAACGGCCCTGAAGGAACAAATACATAAATTCCAAGCAGTAAGCCTTGAAGTAACGCAGAAAATATTACCCAGAAATAACGTTTCTTGTCTAAACTTGTCATGATTTAGCGTTTGTAGGTGTATTTAATTCCGCCCTCTAAAGGTTTCGGAAGAGTCCTCGTTGAAAGTACCGCGCTCCCCTTGCGTAATTCGACTTTGTGAAGAGTTAGAGGCAGCGGAAATTTATTCAGATTCACTAACGGCTGAATGCGTGATAATGCCTTTTTCGTTATATAATCAGGCAGATCTAATTTATTTACTTTCACTAATGGATTATTGAGCCATAACTCTTTACCCTTTACAATTTTTAGGCCGCTGTTGATGTTGATTAATATATCAAGATTCATGAAAGCTGCTTTTGCCGCATAATAGCCTGCCCCGCTCAAACCTGAAGGATTTATTTTCAGTGATACGTCGTGCCAGTGGTCGTCCTTGCCAAAAGTTTTATTCTCGATTGACCTGTTTATATCGCTCTCTAAAATTGTCCCGATCGCTAAAACTTGAATCGCGCTTTTACACACGACATCGCCTTTTTTCCAGTTTGACGGAGCATTAAATTGTACGCCCTTCATTCTGAATGTGAGATTTGCAAGACGTAATTTATCGATATTGACTCCTTTGAGATCCATATATAAATCACTAAATGCACCGCTTGAGTCGGGTTTGTCGGAAATAACTAATAATGCCTGCTCAGGTTTAAATTTCTTGACGTAAAAATTTAGCAGGTCTTGAACTTCATCAGCATATGAGTCAGACACAAATAATAATAAAATCAGCGCAATCATGAAAAATTTAATTTTGTGCTTCATAATTTATTACAATCTCCCGTAAAAAATTTTTTATCATGTAATATTATATAGGCGATTAGGCAATTTTGAAGGCGTGAAAGTGTGAAATTTTTTTATGAGTAATAACTTAATATTTCGCGATAAACTTTTGCGTGTTCGCGCTGCTCATTCAATCCGGGCGGGCGGGTGGGCGGAACGAACGTATTCGCGCGATAAATTAACTGCATATTTGCGGGATTCATTTCAATTTACTTGACTATTATAATATACGTTAAAATATTTGCGAGTAAGAGAGTGAAAAATTTTTGTGAATAACAGCGATTTATACAACCAAATTAGAGACTCTATTGACATCGTTGACTTAATTGGCGAAAGAGTCAATTTACGTAAAAGCGGTCGTGGCTTTATGGGCTTGTGTCCATTTCACGGCGAAAAAACTCCGTCATTTCACGTTTGGCCGGACACTCAAAGCTATTATTGTTTCGGATGTCATGAGGGCGGAAATATTTTCACGTTCATAATGAAGACTGAAGGCTTGAACTATAATGAGGCCTTAGAATTTCTCGCAGCTAGAGCAGGCATAAAATTAGACTCCTACAAGGCAGCAAAGACTCGCGATTTATACGACGTTATGCAGTTAGCAGCAAAATTTTTCGCAAATAATCTCGTAAATAATCAAGGCACTACAGCAAGAGCCTACATGAAACGCAGAAATTTAACAGAGAACGACATAAATATTTTTTCTCTGGGTTATAGCTTAAATTCTTGGGACTCGCTCGTTAATTATCTCAAGAAATCAGGTATCAGCGAAAAAATGATGATTGACTCCGGGCTGGCACTCCCAAACAAAAACGGAATCTATGACAGGTTCAGAGGCAGATTAATTTTTCCCGTCAAAGATATTTCAGGCCGTATTATAGCTTTCGGGGGCAGAATTATTGACGGCGAAGGAGTGAAATATATTAACTCGCCGGAAAACGAAATCTACAGCAAACGAAAAAATTTATACCTCCTAGACACCGCAAGAAAATCAATCCGCGAAAAAGGGCGTGCAATCTTAGTTGAAGGCTACATGGACGCAGTAAGACTTCATAAATGCGGCTTTCATGAGTCTGTTGCTTCACTCGGAACTTCACTAACAAGCGAGCAGGCAGAATTAATCAAGCGTTTTGCTGACAGGTGCTATATCTGCTACGACAGCGACAAGGCCGGAGAAAATGCAGCGTTACGAGGCATGTACATTTTGCAGGAAAACGGACTCGACGTGAGAATTATAAATTTACCGGAGTCAAGCAAAGATCCGGACGAGTTTTTATCAGCAAATCCCCCCGAAAATTTCGAGCAGGCAATTAACGACGCAAAGCCCTTAATTATTCAGCACATAGACTCGCTTAGACCCGCATTAAATAATTCAGCGACTCGCAAATCTGCCATGAAAGAATTATTTGACGGACTCTCAAGACTAGAACTCGACGAAATTATGCAGTATCGAGGCCCTATCAGTGAAGTTACATTTATTCCGCCGGGGGAACTTGAGAAAAAATTACGTGCTTCAAGACTTCCGGAACAGCGCGAAAAAATTTCCACTCCTAAGCAAATAATAAACACGCAGATTTATAACAATGATGAACTGTTAGAGGCCGGTTTATGTGCGCTATTAATGCGAAATTCAGAATGCAGAGTCAATATTAAGCCCGAAACAATATTTAAAATTTTTCGCAGCGAGTCAGCTCAGGAAATCGCACTATCAATATTAAGTAACAGCCCCGAAGAACTTGAAGCATTATGGCTCTCACTGGGTGAATTTGAGAAGACAAATTTTATTGCACGCGGCGAAGAGTTTTGCAGGCAGATTAACGGCGAAATTTCAGAAAAATGGAATAAAATTTATAATGAACTCAACCGCAAAAGAGTCGCACTCAGATTAAACGAGATAAAATTAAAATTGTCGCGGGGTCAGGCAGCAAGCGAAGATTTACAGGAATTAAGCGAACTTCAGAAAATGCGCGATAAATATATATTATAATTGCATACAAAGGGGTGTTGAAAGCTGAACGAGATTAAAAGATTAGGACTATATACGGCAGACAGATTAACGGCTTCAATGAAAAATTTAATTTTCAGGACTCAGCGTGAAGGCTCAACGGGTTTAAATGCTCATCTCGAAATAACAGGCGAGAATCCCAGAGTCGTGGGTCTGCGAGTCTGTACATCAGAAGAGGCCGACAAATCAGCAAGAGGTTACATAATTCGAGGCGATACAGAAATTGCTGCTTATTGGCTGCAACATTCTTTGCCGGTCGTAATAATGGTCTATGAACACGAACGAAATAAAATTTTTTGGGAGTCAGTCAGCACAGAAAATTTAGAAATTGCCGGCCGTAAATGGGAAATAATTATCCCCTACGAGAACGAATACAACGACGAGGCAGCACGACGAATCGCAAATTTAACTTGCACGAGTCCATATTTAGCGCGTCTTGCACTCGATAAGGCTTTAATTGAATTAATCAGCACAGGACGTGAAATTTTCTTAGAGCTTGACGAATGGATTAATCAGCCGTCATCACGCGGAAATTTACGAATCTGCATACCGGGTCCCGACGGAGGAGTCTATCAATGGCCGTTTGAAACGAGTCCGGATGTCCCGCAAGTTTTGAGTCTGCCGGGGTTATTTCCGTGGGCGTCTATGTCGATTGATGAAGAGTTTTACAGCGCGAAAAATTTTCATGATTTCGACACAAACACTTTAGCACCATATGTGATTGAGTCGGGAGAGATTGCGAGATTCAGATTTAAGCTCGAATTAAATTCACTGGGAAAATCTTTCTTAGCAGCAGAGCCATATATTTGCAGGGGAATATTTCCGAGTTCGAATCAAAATATTTCGTACGGGAATGAATATGAGTCGGGCTTAAAATTTCAGCTGTATAAAAGAGTTTAACGCCGTCGCCGCCTCGCTCCCACCCACCCACCCCGCTCGGCGGCGGAAAAACATCAGAACATTTTCACCGGATATTTTGTGCGCTTGATGGAGTCTTTGAGATTGCTGCTTGCTAAAATTTCGGGTGCACCGTTAGAATTTTGGCGAATTAATATTATCCCCGGCATTGACGAAATTTTTTGCGATAATTTTATTGCGCGTTCACTACCTGCTATCATGAAGGCCGTTGCTAATCCGTCAGCAAGACTCCCATCCGGCGAAATAATCGTAACTGATAATAAATCGCTCTGAATTGACTCTCCCGTCTTAGGGTCAAAGAAGTGCGAGAATCTTTTGCCGTCAACAATTTTGTAACGCTCATAATTTCCGGACGTTATAACAGAAGTATCACTCACTGCAAGAACAACAGCAGGACTCCCGGAAGGTTCGAGAGGGTCTCTAATTCCGATATTCCATGACTCGTTATTTTCTTTGAGTCCTATCGCGTAAATATTTCCGCCTAAATCTATAATTCCTGACTCAACACCTCGACTCTTGAGGAAATCAGCAATTTTTTTACTCGCATAACCCTTCGCAATTCCTCCTAAATCAATAACGCAGCCATTTTCACGCAAATAAATATAATCTTCGCCGATCTCTAAATTATTTATCGCACTCAACTTTATAGCAGCGTCAAGACTTTCTTGTGAGGGCAAAATTTTATCAGCCTCGTTAATCTTCCATAAGCGCGTTACAGCTCCTATTAACGGGTTAAATATTCCGTCTGTCAGGTCATAAACTCTGCGGGAATCTTTCACGGCCTCGATTACTTCAGGGGACGCAGAAAATTTTTCACTGCCCGCAAATGAATTTATACGCGAAATTTCTGACTCTTTGTTGTACATTGATAGTGCTTTATCGAGTCTAGCCAGCAAATTATAAGCGTCATTTAATGCGTTATCATCACGAGAACGAATCATAATGCGTATAATAGTATTCATTGCAAAACCGTTTTTCTCGTGTTCAGGAATTGGCGCAAGATACCACGAAAGCAGCCCGGCCAAAATTAAGAGTGAAGCTATAAAAATTTTTCGCCGCATAAAAAATTTCTCCCATTCTGTAAATTTGCAAGATAAAATTATTATACAGTGATATAATTTTCCTGTGTAAATCATTCATTCAGGAAAAATATTTTACAACTACATTTGCAACTACAAAAAGTTAATCTCACAATAGAAATCGCAATTATTCACAAAGAAAAAAATTTTTTTATGGACGAAATTTTTTCACAAGTATTCACGCGAAACAGTTATAATTATTTCACGTAAAATTTTTTCGCAAAGGAGTCTTTAACAATGGCGTATTATATCGGAGTCGATGTCGGCGGCACAAACATTAAAGCAGGAATAATTAACGACGACGGCAAAATCATAAAAGAGTCTTCAATCCCAACCGGAGCAGATAGACCGCAGGATACAGTTTTACAGGATATTATAAATACTGTGAAAAAATTAATCGATGACTCACAGCTCAAGCCCTCGCAAATAAAATCTGCTGGAATCGGTACGCCCGGAATGATTGATTATTCAACAGGAAGCGTCATTTACAATAATAATTTAGGCTGGAAAGATTTTCACTTAGCACAAAAAATGAGTAAGGCGCTGGGGATTCCTGTAACTCTTGAGAACGACGCAGACGCAGCAGCACTCGGTGAAGTCGTCGCAGGAAGCGCAAAAGGTGCAAAAAAAGTGATAATTATAACTCTCGGAACAGGAGTCGGAGTCGGAATCGTAATCAACGATAAAATTTTTCGCGGCTCTGAATTTGGCCATATGGTAATTCACAAAAACGGCAGACCCTGCAAATGTGGTCGTAAAGGCTGCTGGGAGTCATATTCATCTGCAACGGGTTTAATTATCTCAACGACTGAAGCAATAAAACATAATCCCGAAAGTATTTTAGCTCACACTGCCGGACTTGAAGGCACAATCAGCGGACGAACTGTATTCGATGCAGCAGAAAAAAATTGTGAGATCGCAAAAAAAGTTATTGACGAATATATTTCATATCTTGCATGCGGACTTGCGAATTTAATCAACGGAATGAATCCCGAAATAATCAGCTTAAGCGGAGGAATAGCAAATCAGGGCGAAAAATTGTTAGTACCCCTCCGCGAAAAAGTTATGTCGGAAATCTACGAGGGATTAAAGCCTACTGCCGCAAAAATCGTAACTTGCACACTTGGTTATAGAGCCGGTTTAATCGGTGCAGCAATGGCAAGCAGAAATTCTTAATCGCTCACTAACAAAATAGCTGCGTCATTTACATTAGTTCCTGTCGGGCCGGTCATTAATAGTGCGTCGGCGGCTTTGAGTGCGTTATAAGCGTCGTTATTTTTCAGGGTCTCGCTGATAGAAATTTTTGCGGCTTTGAGCTTTGACTCTGTTTGACCGTCGACGATTCCCCCGGCTGCGTCTGTTGGGCCGTCTGTGCCGTCTGAACCTAACGAAGCAATTACTACGTTGTCGAGTCCTGATATGCCCTGAGCTGCTGATAACGCAAATTCTTGATTACGTCCTCCCATGCCTTTGCCGGTCAAATGAACAACTGTTTCACCGCCTGCAATTATCGCGCAAGGAGCTTTTACGGGACGGCCTGACGTTTTTATTTCCCGTGCGATTGCTGCCATTAATGAACCTGCCTCGCGCGCTTCACATGTCATAGTAGTAGTAAGTACTAAAGGCGTATAACCTTTTGACTTTGCGATATTGCTTGCTGCCTCACATAAAGCTGTAACACTTCCGGTTATTATTGCTGTAACATTTTCTAATTTTTTGGGGGTCTCGTGCGACAAAATTTTTATTAATTCGGGCTTGAGGTGCAAATCATATTTTTTCACGATTGCAAGTGCTTCATCACTCGTAGACTCATCCGGCCAAGCAGGACCCGACGCAATACTATCGAGTCTATCGCCTAACACATCAGACAAGACGACCATAAAAATTTTAGCTGGCTCGCACAATTTCGCAAATCTTCCGCCTTTGACGCTTGATAAATGTTTTCGTATGGTGTTCATCTCGACAATATCAGCCCCGCAAGCGAGTAATTGACTCGTTACGTCCTTCATGTCGGAAAGTGTCACGCCCTCTGCAGGAAGTTCAAAGAGTGCCGAACCCCCGCCGCTGACAAGAAATAAAACTGTATCATCAGGGGTCAAATTTTTCACGTGTTCGAGTAATGCCCTTGTGCCTGATAAAGTGTTCTCGTCTAAAACGGGGTGTCCTGCTTCGAAAATTTCGAGTCCTGGAATATCGCCCATTGAGTGATCGTATTTAGTTATTACTGCACCGGAAATTTTTGCGCCCAAAATATCACTTGCAGCCTTTGCCATTCTCCACGCTGCTTTGCCGATTGACGCGACTATTAAGCGGCCTTTGTTGAGTCTTGCTTGAAAGTCTTTGCGTTGTAGTGCTTCTTTGACGGCTGACTCAGGTAAGACGGCTTTTATTGCATTATTAATTATTTCGTGCATGTCCTGATTAAGATTCCGCATGATGATAAAATATTCCTTCTTTCGCTCGTGAGATTATGATTAAATTCTAGCACGTGTGATACAATGCAGAAAAAATTTTCATTCTAATAGCTAAAATAATTATATTATTTCTTGTAATCCTTTGATAATATTCACTAAATTTTATCTTATACAAATAAGGAGATGTTCATTATGCAAAAATTTATGAAACATAGCGTTATTTACTTTTCGGCAGTAATAATTTTTTCTTGTCTCTCGCTCTTCCCTGCATTTGGAATTGAAAATATCAGCTCACTCGACGAATTTAAGGCAAATATCGGAAAGTCTGATGTTTTATTCCTGGATTTACGGTCTGAAGCAGCTTATCAGGGCTGGAAAATTGACGGAGCAGTCAGAGGCGGACACGTTAAAGGCGCGTCAGATTTTCCAATATCGTGGCTGAAACTTGCTGATGATTCAAGACTCGCAGAAATAGTCGCTAGAAAAGGTGATTTAAAGGGTAAAACTATAATTCTTTATGGGAGTCCTAATGATGAAGAAATCGCACGGCTTGAGAAGGCTCTTACGAATGCAGGCGCAAAAAAAGTTTTGTTATTCTCTGTTCCTGCTGAAGTGTGGACGGCTGATGAGTTAATTCCGATGGAGAGCTACCCCCGCTATGAATTATATGTATATCCGGAGTGGCTTAATTCGTTAATGTCGGGCGGAAAAGTTGATAATTACGATGGAAGACCGTTTAAAGTTTTTGAGGCAAGCTGGGGAGAAGAGAAAACCTCTTACGCAAACGGCCATATTCCAGGAACTATTCACATTAACACCGATGAATTTGAGGAGGGGCCTATTTGGAATCGTCTTTCAGATTCACAGTTGAAAAAAGTTCTTGAAGCTAACGGAATCACAAAAGATACACTTGTAGTACTTTACAGCACGACTCAAAATATGGCAGCTGCTCGAATTGCATGGATAATGATGTATTGCGGAGTTCAGGATGTCAGACTTCTTGATGGAGGCTTTAACGCGTGGAAAAGGGCAGGTCTTCCCGTTACAACAGAGTCAACCCCGAAAGAACCTGTAAAAGATTTCGGAGCAGAAGTCCCGCTTAATCGTGAATTGATTCTTGACTTGCCGGAAGCTAAAAAACTTTTAGAGAATCCCAACGGCAGACTCGTAAGTATTAGGACATGGGAAGAACAGATCGGCGAGGTTTCCGGTTATGCAGGCTGGGACTTGAAGGGCAGAATTTCCGGAGACGTATGGGGACATTGCGGACACGAAGGCTCAGCGGGCGTATCAGATTTTGAGAATATCGACGGAACAATGAGAAACGGCGATGAAATCACAGCACTTTGGAACGAATGGGGCATTAGGCGCGGAAATGAAATCGCAACATATTGCGGTACAGGCTGGAGAGCTGCGGAAATATCATTTGATTTCTATGTGCTTGGCTGGCCGACTATATGGATTTATGACGGAGGCTGGTACGAATGGTCGAGCGATCCTGCAAATCCGTTTTTAACCGGCGATCAGAAACCGAGATTTAAATAACGTCATGGGATTAATTTTTTCTGTGCTTTCACTTCTTTGTGCTGTAATAGGGATGCCTGTTTTATGCGCTCTTGAATACTATTCAGGCATGAAAATGGGGATGTATAGATATTTTGTCCTGAAAAATTCATGGTGGCTGAAAAATGTATTTACACCTGAGATGCTGCCGTTATTCTTGATAATATCGAGTCTTGTTATAGCAGCAGGAATTTATTTAAATATCAAGCGTTCAAAAATTTTTTATGTGCTTTACGGAATTATAATTTTCTGCATAAATTTTTATGTGTGCTGGCCTGAAAATTTTATGACACTTAAGACAGCTCCATTTTTCGCTCTTACTTGTTTGGCAGTAACGGCATTTTATTTTTTGGGAAGTCTTATTTATCACACTAAGCAAAAAAATAACAGCTCTCCTGAGTCATAACAGGGGAGTTTTTCCCTAATATGTGATTGTGTAGAGAAGTAAAAATGTTTCTGCTGGAGGGCTTGACAAATGATTTGAACACTTTCGGAAAGTAAATTTTATGCATGACATATATAACCCACATATCAAAGAGAATGTAATTATAAAATTTTGAGTTGAGCTTCTATATTTTGATGATAATATCCTAAAGCGTTTAAGAATGCCATTTACTCGCTCTATGACAAATCTTAAGCGATTATATGCTTTCTGATTATCAGTGAGTAGAACTTTTTTTCTGCGTTTTATTGGATGAAGACTATTTTATGAATCTTTCTGATACCCTGATAACCTTATATCTGCTATTACACATGTATGTTCTGATAATGGTAGTTCGCTCTGCTTAAATTCTTTACATGAGCACAAAGTTTTTTCTACAAGTTTTATTATGTCATATGTTGTACTTACGGATATTTCATATTCGTTTGCAATATCTTCCATAGTACGGTAATTGCGATAATAAGTTAAGAATATGCATAAATTATTCAATGTATTAATCTTAGGCTGACGTCTTCCATTTTTATGGTTTTCTATAAATTGTTGATTTAATTTATCAAGCATAATAAAAAAGTATTACGTTCGACACCGAAAAGTCTCTGAAATTTTTTGTCCGATATTTGTTCTATTCTCTTCACATAATATATTATACATAATTCCGAAGAAGTTTATTTCAACGAGTCATAAGGGCTTCAGGGACATTTATATTGATTCATTTAGGGGACTACAGTAATATTTATTATATTAGGTCATGCTTTAGGATGGTTCAACGAAATAAAATTTACACACATAATAAGCAGCTTGGTATATAATTCATGATAGTCGGTTATGTATGATAGATTACGTGGCAAAACAAAATTTGTTAGCTTATGCAGACGGCGATTATCTCGATCGATCATATAGGAGCGTTGATCGGAGTTACACGGCTTGAAGCATCAAAGGCTATGACCGCGCTAAAATTCACGTTGTCAGATATTCAAGACGAGGCCGTAATAATTCCTGAAGGCACAAGGGTATCACCTGAATACAGCGGAAATATTTTATTTGCGACAACTGAAACGGTAGAAATTCCAGCAGGCGAACAGAAAATTACAGTTACAGCAGAATGCACAGAGTCAGGCACTCAAGGAAATTATTTTCTTGCAGGACAGATTCGCAGGCTCGTTGATGTGTTCCCGTATGAAATGAAAGTAGAAAATATTGATGAATCTTACGGCGGAAGCGACACAGAGTCAGACGAAAATTTTAGAGAACGTATACAAATTGCGCCCGAAAGTTTTTCTGTTGCAGGCCCGACGGGTGCATATGAATTTTACGCGAGGTCAGCTCATCAAAATATTATTGACGTTGCTGTTATCGGCCCTCCGGAAACACAGCCCGGACACGTGAATATTTACCCGTTAATGGCTGGCGGTGATTTGCCGACGCAAGAAATTCTTGACGCTGTATTTGATGTCTGCAATGACGAAGACAAACGCCCGGTGGATAATAGTCAATAAAGTGGACATAAAAAACTAAAATTAGTTAATTTTTTGTCCAAAATTCTGCTTCTTTCTCATGAGGAAAAAGTCCATTATTAGCACTATGAGGACGTTTATCATATGGACAAGCAGTATTTGAAAGTGATTGCGAAAAATTTATGCTATCGAGTCATTGTCGGAATTCATCAGAAGTACATTGTGTTCCACGATCAGAATGAAATAATACTCCTTCAGAATGTCCCCGTAAATTCCATGCTTTAAG
>JAFSXS010000007.1 GCA_017443945.1 Synergistaceae bacterium | reverse complement strand
CTCGTGGCACGTGGCTCGTGGCTCGTGGCCTGTATCGTGTTATAAAATTTATTCCGAACAAAATAATAGCTCTCTCAAGAAATATTTATCACAATAGACTCATTCAAGCAAATAAACGCAGACTCAAGAATAAAAATTTTTCCGTTATAGCAAAAGATTGCGCCGGGACTCTGATTCTTCACGAGCTGGGAATAGGATTCGAGACTCCGACTATAAATTTATGGTTTAATGCTGGAGATTTCGTAAAATTCTGTGCGGACTTGAAATATTATATCGATCAAGAGCTGACAGAATACTTTGAAGACGGCATAAATTATCCGATCGGCACTCTTGGGAGCGGCGGCAAGAAAATAATTATTTACCTGATGCACTATGAAAATTTTTCGCAGGCAAAATCAAAATGGGACGAACGAAAAACGCGCATTCACTGGGATAATTTATATTTCGTCATGACCGATGGTGAAGGCTGCAATGAAGAACTCGCAAAAGAATTTGACTCGCTGCCATACAAAAATAAAGCTCTGCTCACATATCGAAATCTTGAAGGCATAAAATCAGCTGTGAAACTCGATATTGATTCACCTCTCGAAAGCGGAAATTTATTCAGATATAAATCAGGCTGGACTATTAAACGCGTGATTGATGATTGGGATTATGTAACATTTCTTAATTCATGAAATAGAATCCCCGCCGGAATCTTTGAGACTCTGACGGGGAAGAATTTATTTTATTATTGCGAGAGAAATATTATCGCCGATGGGCATTTTATGAAGTCTTGCACCGAGTTCATGCTCAAAATCTTTTATTGACTGCTCTACGTTTGGATATGCCTCGCTGAAATAATCGTGAATAAGAATAACTCCGCCTTCTGACATCAAAGGATAAAAGAATCTCAAGCCCTGCAATGTAGGCTCGTATAAGTCCATATCCAAATTTACAAATGCAAACGAGTCATTAATTCCCTGTGCTGTATCCGGGAATCTTCCGGCTTTGAGAATAATATTATCCTGAACGGGCATTTTCGCGAGAACTTCAGAAATATTTACGTTTCTCATGTAATCTGCTGAAGTCATTGACTCTTTTTGTTCGCGGGAAATGTCATAATCTGTAAAGCCGTCAAATGTGTCAAATAAATAACACTTTCTGTCGGGAAAATTTTTATTGATGTGCTTTGCGAAATCCCCTTTGTAGACTCCTGCTTCTGCGACTGAACCGGAAATATTTTCTTTATAGACTCTTTCTGCGAATCTCTCAAGAAATAATATTCTAGCCTGCATGAGAATCAACACAAAAGTTTTATTAATTCGCGATTCAGGGACTCCCAAAGTTTTTAGCTGCTCTGATACTTCATCAAAGCCCATTGACGTCCCTAAAATAACTACAACGTCATCAAGCGATTTCAAGATTTCAGGCGATTTAACTTCTAAACCTAGTACCCCCCCCCCCCCTGCGTATTTTTTCGTATCGTTGTCTACGAAACATAGCACATCATAATAATTTTTCGCCATGTTATAGACGTGTCTTCCTGTGCTGCCTACTCCCCAGCAAATAGCTTTCTGCATTTATTCTGCCTCCTGTCAAATATAATAAATCCCCGCCGGAATCTATTAGACTCTAACGGGGAAAAAATTTTTTATGCGGATTTCTGCAAGACTTCTATACTTTCGCCGGTCTTAATGCACTTGGCCGGACATTTTTCCGCACATTTTCCGCATTTCGTACACTTCGACTGATCTATCACTGCTAAATTATTCACGATTTCTATAGCTTGAGCAGGACAAATTTTCGCGCACAATGTACAACCGATACAACCAGCACTGCAAACGCCTTTAACCGCCGGCCCCTTCCAATGTGAATTACAAGCGACAATAACATCAGCCGTAACAGGTTCAAGACATAACATAGCTTTTGGACATGCCTCAACACAAGCACCGCAGCCCACACATTTTTTGATGTCAACTTTCGGGAGCCCATCTTCACCCATTGAGAGCGCGCCGAATTTGCAGACTTTTACGCACGTCCCTAAACCTACGCACCCAAACGGACACGCATTCGGAGAACCTCCGGGAATCGTTACAGCAGATCTGCAGTCGTTGATACCTTCATAAACTAATTGACGAGGTGAACACTCTTTCGTACCCTTGCAACGTAAAAACGCTCTTAACGGGACAGAATCTCCAGCAGCAACACCCATAATTGCCGCAATTTTT
>JAFSXS010000006.1 GCA_017443945.1 Synergistaceae bacterium | reverse complement strand
AGGGGTAGCGCGAACATGCAAAAATTTAGTGCATTTGCTCATAATAAAATTTACAGTCATTATTGCAAATTTAACGGGAATCTCTACACACTTTATTGAATCCAACCCGCCCAGATTAAGGGGATAAACTCTACGATAAAAAAATTTCCCCCGACTCATTACAGCCGAGGGAGTAAAAATTTTTTATTTCTTCATGTACTGCACAATAAATACAAATCCTACAAGCATTAAGCCTATTAAATCGCTCATTAATCCGGGAATTAACATGCTCAAACCGCCCGCACAAATTATCAAGCGCATTAAAATATTCATGTTCCCGAATAAATAACCGTTAAGAGCTGCAGCAACTCCGAAAATTCCTAATAAGGCCGTCGCACAAATTAATATTATCTCAAGCACTATCATAACTTGAGTCAACACAGGCCCAGCGTCAACGATATTAATTAACGGGCTTACATTCTCGAACAACATAGCAGGAGTAAACGCAAAAATATACGGCACAATAAATGCAGCAATCGCAAGTCTTGTCGCGTTAAAAGCCGTCTTCATCGGAGGAGCCTTAGCAATCGCTGAACCTGCATAAGCTGCCAACGCTACCGGAGGCGTAATATCTGCTACAATCCCGAAATAAAACACGAAAAAGTGAGCGCAAATTTTTTCGATTCCTATCGCAGGTGCCATCAAAATCGGTGCACAAGTTGCGGCCATTATGCAATAATTCGCCGTCGTCGGGACTCCCATTCCTAAAACTATGCAGCAAATCATAGTGAGAATTAACGCGATAAATGCATGACCGCCGGAAATATTTACTACCATTGTTATTAATTCAGAAGCTAAACCCGTTGAAGTGATACACCCCGCAACTAGTCCCGCCATCGCACAAGCCGCCGCAACTGTAATTGTGCCTCTTCCGCCGGCCTCCAGCGCGTCAATAATTTTTCTGAACGTTATACGCTCATCACTGTTAAATAGTCCGACAAGAATCGCAAATCCTATCGCAATCGCCGCAGAAAATTGCATTGTATAAATATTCATCGATACCATTATGACAAGAATTATCAACGGCAGCAATAAATAAACTTTCGGCAATAATTTTATAATTCTCGGCAGCTCTTCTCGCGGGATACCTTTGAGTCCTAATTTTTTTGCTTCAAGATGTACAGCGATATAAATTCCCGCAAAATATAACACTGCAGGTAAAATCGCTTTTAGTGCGACTTGTGAGTAAGGAATGCCCATATATTCAGCCATTAAGAAAGCTGCTGCACCCATTATCGGAGGCATTATTTGTCCGCCCGTTGATGCTGCTGCCTCGACTGCTCCGGCAAATTCAGGTTTATATCCCGTGCGCTTCATCATTGGAATCGTTACGGATCCTGTTGTAACTGTATTTCCCACTGACGAGCCCGACACCATTCCGCACAATGCAGAAGAAATAACAGCGACTTTTGCGGGGCCTCCTGCGCTTGCTCCTGCGATTGCGTTTGCGAGATTAATAAAAAATGTCGATATCCCAGTACGCTCAAGAAATGCACCGAATATAATAAACACTACAATATATTTTGCGCATACTTCAATGGGAGTGCTTCTGAGTCCGTCGCCCGTCGAATAAAATAAATCGTAAATAACTTTTCCGAATCTCACTGTAGAGAACGCATACACCATTAACGCACCTACAACACACAAAATAGGAATCCCGACACACCGCCGGCAAAGTTCCATAAATGCAAGTATACCTATTATGGCCATTGCTATCATTAAGTGATAATTCGGATTTCTCGGACTAGTTACGCGCAAAGCAAGTTTTATTATGCTCTCTGCGTTGAATGCAAAATAAAAAAATGGAACCGCACCAGCAATCATGATTAAAATATCGTAAAATGGGATTGAATTTACGCGCGAGACCATGTCAAATTTAAATGATATAGAAAGCGAGTCATCCAAGCCAGTTTTTAGAATCCCGTTTGCTTTACGAATGGGGTAATGCAGGTAACCTATAATTAATATTAAGCCCAGAAAAATATTTAGTCTTACTTCCGGCATAGCTGTGCTGAATAACGTTACATAAATGCAATACAACGAGAACAACGCCGACACCCACCGCACTACAACCGCCGGAGTCCCTTCCCATATTCTTGTATTTGACTCGCGGTCATAACGTTTCATAACTGCGTCAACATCAGCTTCTATTTGTGAAATTTCTTGACTCGTTAAAGTTTTCTCGTCTTCTGCCATCAATAAATCACTCTCCTAAACAAAAAATGACCGGATATAAGCTCCGGCCATGAAAAATTTTCGCGATTAATTATTTGCCTGCGACGTTAAGATCTTTCTCGCCGAAATATTTTACTGCTCCTTTGTGATATGGCACTGCACTATATGACACCGCAAAATTTAGATTCAATTCTGCACCCTTTGCGTGAGCTGCTTTAATCTCGTCTAAATTGTCAAATATGCCGTAAAGGAAATTATACACGTCATTTTCTGAGACATCATCACGGGCAATTATTACGGCACCGACTGCAACTGTTACAACGTCGTCATCAGTTCCATAAACATCTTTCTTGATAACATTTTTGCTGTAATAGGGCGATTCGGTCATGAGCGATAAAATGTGCTCGTCGTCGAGTCCTACGAGATAAATTTTTTTCGTCGCTGCAAGTGAAGTAACTGCGGTAGTTGGTGCGCCTGCAACGATAAAAGCTGCGTCAATTTTTCCGTCCTGCAGAGCTTCTACACTGTCGCCGAATGATTGATATGTCGGGTTAATGTCCTTGTCGATGTCGAGTCCGTAAGCCTTCAGAACGTCAACAGCATTGAAGTAAACGCCCGAACCAGCTGCGCCGACTGATACATTTTTGCCCTTGAGATCTGCAACTGTCTTAATAGAAGAATCTAACGTTACAATTTGTACCTGTTCCATGTATAAATTTGCGACAGTCGAGAAATTTGTAACTCTCTCATCAAATAATCTCGTGCCCCTGTAAGCATATGCAGCAACATCTGACTGAACAAAAGCGATTTGAACGTCGCCATCTTCCATTGATTCGATATTTGCCTTCGATCCGCCGGAAGTAATAGCAGTTACAGTTGTTGAAGTTTTCTCGCCGACTTTTCCCGCAAGAACTCCGCCGAGTCCGTAATATGTGCCTTGTGCGCCGCCTGTACCGAAAATTAATTTTGTCCCGCCGGGGAGTCCGCCTTTATCGGCAGCAATTGCAGCGCAGGAAAGAATCATTACAAGAACTAGCGCAAGAGAAAAAATTTTCTTCATTGTGTATTTACCTCCTGAAATAAAAATTTATGTTGCGAATATTTTATCATGTTTGCGAACCTTCATTCAGTCAATACTGATTTATAGCCTCCTGTCCCGTATTCGAGACATTTTTTGACGCGGCTTATAGTTGCTGTGCTTGCTCCTGTTTCGCTCACTATTTCGGAGTAATTTTTTGAGGCTTTGAGGAGTCTTGCAACCTCTAAACGTTGTGCCATTGATTTTATTTCGTTGATTGTCGCAATATCCTCAAGAAAATTATATACTTCGTTGACATCCTTTAATTTCAGGAATGCCGAGCATAATTTATCAGTCTGCGAGTCCTTCCAGTTTTCAGACATTTTTTGCCTCATCGTCTTTGTCAAGTTTAGGCTTGTTATCGTCATTAATAATATGTATATCTCTCTGCGGGTAGGGGATATTAATTCCTTCGCGCTGAAAGACTGCCGCAATGTGATGGCGCAAATCGCTTGAAATTTTCAGACCTGATGAAGACTTAAGCTCGAACCAGTAATAAACCTCGAACTCTAATGCATCATCGCCGAAATTTTTAAATATTACGAACGGTGCAGGATCGTTTAACACTTTTGAATGTTCCTTCACAATATCATTTAATAATTTCTCGACTTGGCGGCTGTCTGAGTCATATGCGACTCCGACTTTCAAAATTTCACGCTTCTTGAGATCCGTGCGAGTCCAGTTAGTAACGCTGTTCTCAAGAAAATATCTGTTCGGCAGTATTACATCAAGTCCGTCATAAGTCCTGATTGTAGTAGAACGCGAGCCAATGTCCTCAACAAGTCCTGATGTGCCGGCTACTTCGATCATGTCATTAACTTTGAAGGGACGCGAGAAAATTACGATAAAGCCGCTGATTAAATTATTAAATATATTCTGCATTCCAAAGCCTAAGCCGACCGCAATAGCACCGCCCATGAAAGCAAACGCAGTAAGGGGAATCTTCAAGATATTTAAAGCGATTAATGCAAAGGCTATCCATAAAATGTAAAACACGATTCTTTGCACGGCATTAGCAGCAGTAACGCTCGCACGAACACGTTTCAACATTCTGCGCTTTATCCAGTGGCTGCCCCACGAACTAAGAAAGAAGCTAGAGAGAAATACGAGAATAGCAATAACTAATTTCCCGACAGTAACGGAATAGCCCTCGCCCTCCCATAGTTCAGTGTTCAAGAAATTCATAATAGTTTCTTGACTGAATGAGCTTACTTTTTCGGCGATTCTGACTGCGCTAATATTCTCGTTGGCCTCGCTTTGCAGCCTCTGCTGATAAAAAATTACTGTCGGAATTAATGACTCATAGCGATTATAAATTGCATATATAATTTTGCGCTGGTTCTCAACGGCCTGTAGGACTCTTTGCTGGATCATGCCGTCAAGTCCTTCTGTGTTGGCTTGGGCTTGAGTGTTCTCGATCTGGCGCAATAAAGTATTTTCCATCGTGCGAATCCCTTCGAGCTGTCTATTTAATTCTTGGATTCGTTCCTGAGCTGAGTCTCTCAACTTCCAAATTTCTTCGCCGCTTGCTTGGTCATGAAATAATTTGAATCTGTCGCGCCAAACCTGTTGTATTTCGCGATTCATAAAAATTTCGTCATCAAGCAATGTTACCATATGCTCCCAGTAATTGACCCTTGCAGAACGAGCTAAATAAATTGCAGACTCATTTGTAAGCGGCATCATATCAGATGAACCCAACGCCACACGCGCCCGAACTAGTGAAGAATGTGCGGAATCTAGTGCCTTGTTAGCCTCGTTTAATTCCGTTGTCAGTTCAGTTATGCGGGTCTGTAATTTTTCGAGATTCGAGTCAAGTAATTCTTGCGGGAAAATTAATTTGTCCTGCATTGATTCGAGTCTGCCTCGCAAGCGCTTAATTTCTGCAACGTTGAGATCAAATGCTTTTTTCTGCGCCCTGACCTGAAGACTTGTCAACGCAACATTGACTCGTGCTGCCTCAAGCTGTAAAACGTGAGTTCTAGGAAGTTCGAGACCTTCTCCGCCCTCTTGAGCCTCTTTTAATTGTTTCTGTAAATTTGCTGCTTCTCTTATATCCAGCCTTAATTTATTCAATTTCGACTGCAAATAAAATACTTGGACATCAAATTCGCGCGAAAATTTTGCGATTTCCTGCCGTAATGAGTCGCTCTTGTTGATATCTGGAGATTCTATTGTGCCGAGTGAGTCCGCGTCTTCAGGCTTTTCGTCCGTTGTTGTGCTTGAACTCTGAACTAATGCGCTGTATGCAGCATAACCCACGCTCAATTCTGATAAAATTCGTGTATGAAGCTCTCTTTGCTCTTCGTTATAACCCCATGCTGACATGTCATCAGATGATTTTTCTGTGAGGGCTGCTAATTCTGCGATTCTTGCGGAAATGTCTGCACTGCCTAATTTGATAGATTCTAATTCTTTATTGATGGACTCGCGCAATTTTCCGATGTCTGAGCTGATTTCTTTCTGAATGTCTGTAACATAATCTGAAGTGCGTTCCTGCGAGTCAGCCCCGAAAGAAGGCCAAGCAATTGCAAGAATGAGAATGAATGCGAGTAAAAATTTTTTCACGTGTAAAGATTCCTCCTGAGTTATATTAATTGCCGCAATTATAGCAAATGACAAGTTAAATTATTATGCAAAGTCAAAGTCAAAACCTTTTTGGCAACTGGAGTCGATTGCGCAAAATATATTTCTCGACAATGATTCAATTAAGCATACTGACATAATTTGTAGATATACTCAACGCATTTAATCTATACAGGCAAAGGCAAAAGATTAAAACCTTTTTTGCAACTGGAGTCGATTGTGCGTTATTATCTGCTCCCATTGCGCAAAATATATTTCTCGGCCATCATTAAATCAAGCATACTGACACAATTTGTAGATACAAGCTGT
>JAFSXS010000005.1 GCA_017443945.1 Synergistaceae bacterium | reverse complement strand
GGAAAGGTTGATTTTATGAGAAATGTATGAAGAAGAAATCGAAGAGGCAAGAATTGAGGCAAAAAACAACTTGCGTGGCATTATTACTGAAGAACAAATAGGTTATGGAGGGTATTTAAAAAAGGAAATGCAAAAAATATTAAGAGAAAAAGGCATAGATTGGCAGAAAGAAGAAGAAGAAATTATAAGAAATTAAAATTTAGTTTTTCGAGAAAATACTCTAAGTGTGGGCATGATTAGAAAGTTAATAAAGGGATGGCTTTATAACATCTTGATAATTTAGCTGTCCCCAGATAACGGGAATCGAAGCCGAACGGAGAATCGCTCATGAGCCAGACCTCATCAGAAGCCAGAGTCACAGGAAGCTGAAAAGCCCGTAGGAACCTTCCAGCTCTGTCATGAGAACGAGGTGCACTGTTAGGGAATGGAACACCATTAATAAGAATAAGACCGTTATCTCCTTGCTCGATAGTATCGCCGTGAAGTCCTGCAACTTTTTTCAAGAAAGGTTTATTTTTCCCCCACATATTTTTTCTGAAGTATTCAGGAGGCACCCACTCAGTAGAGCTAAAAGCCTCGATAGGAACTTGAACGAAGTCGCCTTTTTTCGGTAGAGTGTCGAGCTTCAGCCATAGTCCGCGAGGAACAGAAGCTGTAGTATTAAGAATGAGGCACTTCGAACAAATAAAAGCTCCAAGAATAGAACCTATACGAATGGTTATTAAAGCGTTTCGGCGTTAAATTTTTCTGCACATTATCAGTCTCTCTTCTTGAAAACTGGTTTGCCGTTATTATCGTTAGCGGTCATTTTGCAAACGGGGTAGTTAGAGCAGCCCCAGAATGAGCCGTTTTTTCCGTTTCGTAAGAACATGTGAGCACCACAGCGGGGACACTTGACGTTACTTTTCTTTGAGAATTTTCTTGATTTCAGAATCCTTAACGTAGCGGTAAACTTCATTCATGGCTTTGAGCAGTGCAGCTTCAGTCAATCTAGCCGGAGCTTTAGTTTTCTTTTCCAGCAAGTTAATATTGTTGCACAAGCCGTTTTCGTCTTCCGAAGTTTCAGGCAATGAAGTAGAAATATTTTCGTCGTCTTTGTCCTGTAAATTTTTTCAACGGACTTCCAGCCCTCATTAAGAACTTGACGACCTGAAGCGGAGAATAATTCACCGTCAATATCAGTGTTAATGTTGACTTGCAAAAACTCATAATCAGGCATGAAGAACGAGATGTAACGCTTTGCAACCAGCTCAAAAATTAAAGCCTCATACCATCAAGAGTCTTTGTAGTCTTACAAGGCGCGGAAGGAATAATATCGTGATGTTCTTCTTTTTAGAGTTAAATACAGGAGTTTTGCGGTTTTTGTCTACTATTTCAGGGACTTTGACGGAAGATATTTTTTCAATGACATAGAAAACTTTTTCAGCCTCGTCCTGATGAGCGTCCGGCAAGTATTCACAATCAGAGCGAGGATAAGTTAAAATGCCCTGTTCGTATGATTTTTTACAAATCTCCATAGTTTTAGCAGGGGACAAATCCTATTTTTGAAGCAATTATCTGCAATCTTGGAAGAGAGAATCCAACAGGAGGCTTTGAAGACTGTTTTTTGTTCTCGTACTTAGTGATAGTAACGGGCTTATCTTTAAGCCTTGAAATGAGACTTTCAGCAATAGATTTATCAAAGAGGTGTTTTTTCTCGTCAAGACCTTGCTGTTCGTCTTTAGGTTTCCATACTGCATTAAATGAGCCATTTTCAACTGAAATATTAGCCTTTATAATCCAAAAAGGTTTAGGCATAAACGCTTCAATAGTTTCATCACGTCTTACAACGAGAGCAGTAACTGGAGTTTTGACCCTGCCAATTCTGAGAGGGCCTCCGCTGTAACCTTTTTTCTCAGCAAGTTTTGTGTAAAGCCGCGTTAAGTTTATGCCGTGTAACCAGTCAGCACGACTTCTGGCAAGAGCAGCATCACGGTCGCCGTGAAAATTAGTGTTGGGCTTGAGATTATCAAGAGCCTTTTTAACAGCTTCAGGGTTAGTGTCGCTTATGAGAATTCTTAAAACTTCCCCTTTGTATCCGCAGAAATCAAGAATTTCATCGATCAGTAACTGTCCCTCTCTGTCGCAGTCGCCCGCGTTGACAACAACATCAGCTTGTTTCAATAATTTTTTGAGATTGTCGAATAAGTCCTTGCTTTCTTTTTTGACGAGCATTTTCCAGACTTCAGGGAAAATCGGGAGGTCGGAAATATTCCAGCGTTTATATTTTTCATCGTAAAGTTCTGGCATAGCCTGTTCGAGTAAATGACCAGCTGCCCAAGCGATAATATCATCGCCCGCCTTAATATAAAGTTTGTTGTTCTCATGCGGTTTAGCGAGAACAGCAGCAATAGACCTTGCAAGACTAGGTTTTTCAGCAATAAATAATCGCATACCAATAACTCCTTTCATTTAGTTGCGCCAGACACGGGGAAAAATGATGTCGTGCTGAACAAAAATCATAAATCTGTAGCCCGGCTTAATCTTTATAGTAGGCTGTCTGTTGGCTTCTCTCTGTATAATTTGAGCTATAGCTTCAGCAACAGCAGAGGCAGCATTTTCAGCGAGAATAGAACGGGGATCATTTTTATCTCTATCGCTGTTGTTAGTAGGAGCGGCAAGTTCAACTCCTGCACCGAGCAATGAAACGAATAGAGCCGATAAAATAATTGACACCCAATGACGATTGACAGCACCTTTGAAGCCTGAATAACCGGACTGATCCGCCCCCTTCAAGTTATCGAGTACGAGGCTTGTTCCGTCAGGAAAAATTAACCTGTTCCACATGACAAGAACTCTGCTTTGACCGTAAAAAATTTGATTATCGTAAGTGCCTATAAGTCTTGAACCGCGAGGGATTAATAGATAACGTCCTGTAGCAGTATCCCAAACATTTTCGGAGACCTGAGCAATCATGTTGCCTGGCAAATCAGAATTAAGACCGGAAATTAAGACACACGGCAAAAGAGTCCCTGATTTAAGTTCAAACGCACTGCGCGGAGAAACGATGCTGAATTTAGAATATTCTTCAGGCAAATTCTGTTTAGTGAAAGCGTCCTTTCTGTCCCAGCCGTTATGAGTCTGCTCTCTGAAAGCCTGAATGCTGGTAGGAGAATTAGCGGCTAAGAGTCGTTGAGTCTGGTTCTGTTTTCTGAGGTCAGAAATTCTAGGCACTGGTACATAAGCCGGACGGACTTTTTGCGGCTTTGGAGCAGGAGACGTAGGAACTGGGACGGGGTCGGGCTCTGGAGGTTTAGGTCTTGGAAGTGAAATAGACTGTGCGCCCCTTGAAGCCTCGAATAAATTTAACAGAGTCAGGCTTCCAGTCAACTCTATTCTTGTCAATGATTGTGTAGCGAGTGTAGAGAGTATCGAAGTTTACAGCGTCAGTACCAAGCTGTATTTCGTCCTCAAGAGCCTTTTTGCCTGAATTATTTTGCTGGCTTTTCACGAAAATTGAGGTTAAATCATTCATTTGATATGAGAAGGTCACCCCGCGAATGTACTGCGAATTTTCAGTAGCAGTGAAGTCAAGATTATAAGTTCTCTTGTCAGTGTGAATGAGCAAATTTGTAGAAATCCCTGGCTGAGAAGGTTTCACAACGATATGAGAAACAGAGAGTCCGTTTTTCATGGACTGGGATGGAGTGAAAATCCAGCGCACGGTGTCTCTTGCGTGAATACCAATTATAGCTTCGCCTGGTTCGAGGGCGACATCAGTCATTATCATAGGTCTGCAAGTGATAATAAGTATGACTTCCTGTCCATTTTCTCCTAGAGCTGAATACGTGCGGTTTCTTCGGCAGTGTCTTGTAATGCTTTGTATCTGATTTCAGCAGCTTGAATTTCAGCCATGTCATTTTGAGATGAAGAGTTATTTTCGTATAAAGAGACTTCAGACGGAAGAATAATCTCGCCCGTTTCTCTGTTGTAACACGGAATAGCGGAGAATGCCGGATTTGTTAGCATGAAAATAATGAATGTAACGACAAAAAATTTTTTGTACATGATAAGACACCTCAAAAGTTAAGATTGCGGATTTGTGATGTTAATATCCTGAGCCATATTGATTTCAGTAATGAAGATACCGAGCGGATTTTTGAGGACTTCCTCAAGTTCGCGGACAGGAGAAATAGCGACTGAGACGATAGCGCGCCAGTCAGTACGTTCGATAATTGCGCCCTGATCAACTTTTTCTTCAGACCATAAGACCTGCCAAGATTTATCATTACCGCCAGAACGAACAATAGAGCGAATTTCAACCTGCACTGTATATTCTCGTTTGTCCTGAGTAGCAATAAAGGGGTTGTGTTCCTTGTAATATTAAGAAACAGCGGATTCAGCAGAACTATTTTTAGCGAGATAAGAATAGACATCATTGACCGTGCGCCTTTGTGAAGCTACATCAGTGATTACGGTTTTGAAATTAACGAAGAAGCCCCCGAGAGCAGCAACAATGACTCTTGTATCAGCAATAACCCCCTCTTGCAGATTTTATAGCAACTGCGTAACCGTGTTTATCGACTTGTACGATATAAGGGACAACTTTATTTTGACTAGTAAGCTACATCATGAGAGCTCCGAAAACGAGACAAAGCATGACCATAAAAATAGAAATTTGTCTCCACCGTGCAGCATCTTTGACAGCAGAGCCGTAACGGTCGCCGTATTCTTTTCTTGCGGATAAATAGGGATTATCGAGAGAAATATTATCAGGCATGAATATTATCCTTTCATTATTGGGATTTGAAGCCGAGTGCATTTCCGGAGCGTCGTTCTCAAGGTATCGGGCAGCCCTGTCAGAATCAGAACCGAATACAAAACTTGCGGCGACATAATTACGCATTTTGCCTGATTTAGCGGCACTAACGAGATTATTAACGACAGGAATATGAGAAGCGGCATGTTCAACAGCCCCGATGAAACCGCCTTCTTTAGCAGCGTCATAAGTATTTGCAATGCCTCTGAAAGTGGAAGTTTGAGCATTACGGAGCCCCTTAATGACAGTTTTCACAGCACCGAGCAACCCTCCCGAACGTCCGCCATTTGAATTTTTTTCACCAACAGCCCCGTGAGCAAGAGTTGAAGCCGAAGATGTGAATAATTCATTACCGAAGGACAGAGCCGCCCAGCTGACAACGGATTGAGCCATAGACGGAATAAAGCAGATAACTCAAGGCAATATCGCGAGTGTACTCAAAACCGCCGAAGCCGACTAATATAGCACCTCCGCAGATGACTAAATACATTTCGATTAGAGCAACGGCCATAGTTCCGGACAGTCTGATCCCTGCAACGAGCAAATCATCAGGAGCAACTTCCTGACCTGCGATAAATTTTCCTGCCTCCATGAAGGAATTGACGATTAATTTAGGAAGGAACGAAGCCACGCCTGAACTTGACATAATCCAGAAGAAAACTCCGACGTAAATAATCCATTTAGCAACATGAGCGGCAACAAAACCGATATTACTTTCACAGTTGAGAAAGCTGTTAAAAGTTTGTTGCGTGTCTTCTCGTCATTCTTGAAATCTTTAGCTGTAGTGTTGAGAGTTTTTAAGTAAGCCTCGAAAGTTTGCTTTAACTGTTTATCGCGTTCTTTGAGGTCATTAATATTTAAGCCTACTTGCCAGTCAGGGTGTCGGGATTTAAGCATATTTTCATCATCTGTGAAATGAGTAATGCTCTCGACTTCTTGCAGAATACTTCTGATCTGCGAGAAATTTTCAGATAGTAACTCTTTCATGCCGTTAATCTCATTAATGACTTACTGTGAGAACTGCGCCAAACTTCATATCAACAGTATTGAGCCATTCAGCAACAGCCTTAATTTTTACTTCGAGCTGAGTAGTTGCAATAATACATTCAGCAGAGGAAGCACACATAATAATCAAAATCAAAGCAATAAATATAATCTTGAAATTTTTATTAAACATGTTAATCACCTCTTATTTGAATCCAGGAGTAAAAGTTTGTCCTGAGCGTTCAGTCTGAGCAGCGTTTTTACCCATTTCGATGACGTTTTGCTGAGAAACTTTTTTGCGCTGTCTTTCAGCCTGCTGACGAGTGATGTAACTTTTCATGAATCCGCTTAGTTCCTGATTATTTCTATCAAGAAGAAATGACGCATGATTAACGATAGCCCCGATAATTTGAATGGCTTTAGTCTGTCCAGAATCGGAGTCTGTTTCGTTTAAGGTGTCAAGCATTTTGTCTCTGATTTTCTGTTCGTTGTCAAAATTTTTAGCTGTCATGTTAAGAACTTTCATGTAACCTTCTTCAACCTTGAGCCAGTCATCAGCGAGTCTCTTACCCTCACTAATGGCGGAAATAATGCTCTCGTAATCAGCAGCTATTTCCTGTGAGTATGCGTCGATAAATACTCTTTAAGTTTTTTTCGCGGCAAGTTTCCTAAATTAACATTTCATAGGCTTTTTCTTTAGTGCTTCTTCTTCCTTCAGCTTTTTTCCCATTAATGCCACTTTGAAAACTTCACACGTCTATTTGTATGTGTGTCCTTCTTTGCGATACTCTATTACTTTTTTACATACGCTTGCCGCCGATTACAAATTACGCGAAAAAATACACATTATGGAGAGCAATCAACAGAAAAAGTAGTCGAATATAAAAAATAATAAGATATGTTCCATAAAAATAAGAATGTGTCAAGGGAGTAACAGATACACTTCGATTTATTTCCGATTTGGCTTCTGCGATATTGATTGCTTTTACAATATGGCGAGTATATAATTACACTTCAATAAATAACTTTTCACACATTCATTTATTCACGAGAAAATAATTTTACAACTACATTTACAACTACGAAAATATTTAAATTCTTCAGCATTCATAATTACTCACAAAGAAAAATTTTTTGTTAATGCATTGATTCACGGAGAAAATTTTTTTGCACGAAATTTTTTATTAATCAGTAAGTAACACAATGTTAATGCGCGAAAAAATGTTAGAATATAATTTTTATTAAACCTGAAATTTTTATGACATGCGCAAACAAAACACGAGAAAGGAGAGAATAAAATTGTTTGCTCATATTGTAGAATATTTGCACACTGGCTCGTCGGTCTCTGTGGGAATAATAACGGTTGCTATAATGCTTTTGTGCGGCTTTGCGTTGACTCGAATCACAAAACTTTTCAAGCTCCCAAACGTTACAGCATATATTATAACAGGAATATTAATCGGCCCTTACTGCTTGAATCTTGTTCCTGATGTTGTGAAGACTTACACTGAATTTCTGCCGGATGTCGCGCTTGCGTTTATTGCGTTCAGTACAGGACAATTTTTCAGATTGAATGCTCTTAAGGGCAGCGGCTCAAAAGTTTTAATTATCACGGTCTTGGAGGCTTGCGTCGCGTCATTATTCGTGTTTATTGCTGCATATTTTGTGCTTGGGATGGATTTAGCGTTCTCTACTGTACTTGCGGCTTTAGCTTCTGCAACTGCACCGGCTTCAACTATGATGACTATTAGACAAACAGGAGCGCACGGAGATTTTGTCAACACGTTATTACAGGTTGTAGCACTTGATGATGTAGTCGGCCTGCTTGCTTATAGTGTAGCGATTTCGATTGCGCTTGCGTCGGGTTCTGGATTCAGATTCAGCAATATAATTCAGCCGATATTGATTAATTTTGCGAGCGTTCTAATCGGTGCATTGCTGGGAGTCCTGCTGAAAATTTTAATTCCCGCAAAGAGATCTGCTGACAATAGGATAATAATTTCTGTTGCTGTCTTGTTTGGTTTCTGCGGGGTTTGTCAGATTTTAGGAGTCTCTCCTCTTCTCGGCTGCATGTTCATGTCGACTGTGTATATAAATATTACTGACGATGATAAATTATTCAAGCAGCTAAATTATTTCAGTCCTCCGTTTTTGCTGTTATTCTTTGTGCGTTCGGGGGTATGCTTTGATTTAGGCTCGTTAATGGGAGGGAGCGGGACTCTTTTAACTGTCGGAGTAGTATACTTTATTGTAAGAATCGCAGGAAAATATGCAGGAGCTTTCACGGGTTGTGCTATAACGGGAAAAAGTAATCTCGTGAGAAATTATTTAGGTCTTGCGTTGATCCCTCAAGCTGGAGTCGCTATCGGTCTTGCTGAATTGGGCGCGCGCACTCTTGGAGGCTCAACAGGTGAAATGCTTAGAACTGTAATACTTGCTTCGAGCGTCTTATATGAGTTAATCGGCCCTGCTTGTGCAAAAATTTCACTGGCTTTATCACATTCATTTGACGCAAACGCACCCGAAGAAAAAATTTTATCGCCTCAAGATAATGACAAACTCGTCATAAATTTATTAATCGAGCGCATAAAGGAAATTCAAAACGAGCTGCCAAAACATGAACCAATCATGATAGCCCAGCAGGTAAATAATAATAATATGCCGGGAATCCATCGCGGACTAAGACACGGGATAAACGCTAAATAATTTATTTGCAAATAATACAAAGTCTGTGATATAAATTAGGCAATATAAGAATTCATTAAATTTTTTCGCGAAAGGATTTGATTCAGTAAGATGGAGATGTATTTAACGGCCTTGAAGAATCTTATGCTTCAGTCAGGTTTTGCAGGATTAACGCAGGGAAATATTATCATGATTATAGTAGCGTTTGTCTTGCTTTATCTCGCGATCGGCAAAGGGTTCG
Source organism: Synergistaceae bacterium (assembly GCA_017443945.1). NCBI lineage: Bacteria > Thermotogati > Synergistota > Synergistia > Synergistales > Synergistaceae > Synergistaceae bacterium. The sequence continues at coordinate 22,458 of JAFSXS010000005.1, read as the reverse complement.
AGCCATTATTACTAGTTCCGATAGCTTTCGGTTGCTTACTTGTTAATTTGCCTCTTTCAGGTATCACAGAAGGTTTCAACCCGGAGACTAACACAATAGGATTTTTGCGTTCGTTATATTACGGTGCAGAGTTCGAGATTTACCCGATTTTAATATTTCTAGGAATCGGAGCGATGACAGATTTTGCGCCTTTGATTGCTAACCCGATAACATTTTTGCTCGGAGCTGCTGCACAGTTCGGAGTCTTTGTTGCGTTTATCGGAGCTAACTGGGTTGACGAGCTGACGGGCGGTCTTGTATCGTTCAACATCAAAGAAGCTGCGAGTATTGCAATTATCGGAGGTGCTGACGGCCCAACAAGTATTTATTTAACAGTCATGCTCGGCCAGAAACAAATTTTAGGTGCTGTAGCTGTTGCTGCATATAGTTACATGTCATTAGTGCCGATGATTCAGCCTCCTGTTATTTTTGCGATGACCAGCAAGAAGGATCGCGGCATAGTAATGGGACAGTTAAGACCAGTCAGCAAGCGCGAAAAAATATTATTCCCGATTATATGCACGGTTATATCAGGTTTAATTTTGCCTGCGTGTGTGCCTCTTGTCGGGACGTTAATGTTTGGAAATCTGCTTAAAGAGTGCGGAGTTACTGACAGATTAAGCAACACTGCCCAGAATGAATTAATGAATATCGTAACAATTTTCTTAGCTCTCTCTGTAGGTTCAACGATGGAAGCAGATAAATTCTTAACACTTCAGACACTCGCAATTATTGCACTTGGACTCGTAGCATTTGCATTCTCGACATTCGGCGGGCTTGTGTTCGGTCAGATAATGAAACACTTATCAGGCGGAAAGATTAACCCTATGATCGGAGCTGCTGGAGTCTCTGCTGTTCCTATGGCCGCTAGAGTCGTTCAAAGGTGTGTTCAGAAAGAATATCCGGGGCATTTCCTGTTAATGCACGCAATGGGCCCGAACGTCGCAGGAGTTATCGGTACGGCAGTTGCAGCAGGAGTTATGCTCACGCTTTTATCGCAGTAAGAAAAGTTTTGCAGAATTTAGATTTTACGGCCGGGAAGATGTTAAAAAGTTTTCCCGGTTTTATTTTTGCCTGATATATTGTTATGATATGCAAAATTTTATGTGAAGGGAGTTATTTTATTTCATGAGCAAATTTTTACGCGCAAAATTTCAATCTCTCGAACCTTACGACACCAGCGAAGAACTAGAGAGCATGAACGGTTATATAAGACTCAACACTAACGAGTCGCCCTTTACGCCGTCTCCTAAATCAATAGAATACGCACACGAGGCCGCGAAGGGATTAAATTATTATTGCGATCCTGAATGTAAGTTACTCGCTGAAAAAATTGCTGTTATGCTGAATGTAAAGCCTTCTGAAATAGTTTTTGGCAATGGGTCAGACGAAATATTAAATTTTTTATTCATGGGATTTTGCGAAAAAGGGGCGGCATTCCCTGAAGTTACGTACTCGTTTTATAAGATTCTCGCTAAATTTCACGGCGTAAATTATATAACTCTGCCATTAAACAAAAATTTATGGATTGATGTAGCTGATTATGCAGGCATGGACGGCAGAACTATTTTTATTGCGAATCCCAACGCACCGACGGGACTTGCTACACTTTTAATGGGAATAGAGTCGATTGTGCTTCAGAATCCTAATAGTCTTGTAGTAGTTGATGAGGCATATATAGATTTCGGCGGAAAAAGTGCAGTCGATTTAATTCACAGGTACAAAAATTTAGTTGTTACTCGGACATTTTCAAAATCGAGATCACTTGCAGGGGGGCGGCTCGGTTATTGTATTGCTAATGAAGAGCTTGCTAAAGATATTCGCGACATCAAGAACACTATAACGCCCTATAATATTAATGCGATGACTCAGGCGGCGGGACTCGGTTCACTTGAAGACAGCGATTATTACGAGAAAAATATAAAATCTATTTGTGATGTTCGAGAAAGCACGAAATTAAATTTGCGTAAATTAGGATTTGACGTAACTGACTCAATGACAAATTTTTTATTCACTCGTCATGAAAGATTCAGCGGACAGGAAATTTTTAATTTTCTCAAGCAGAACGGGATAATGATACGCTATTTTTCGAGTCTTCCCGAATATAATAGAATCACTATCGGCACACATGAACAAATGCAGAAATTGCTAAATCTTTTAGGAGGCTTAATCAATGCGTAAATGCGAAATTTCACGAGTTACACGCGAGACAAATATAAATCTCTCTCTCAATCTTGACGGCACAGGCAAAAATAATATCTCAACGGGCTGCGGTTTTCTCGATCACATGATGAATTTGTTTGCGTCTCACGGAAAATTTAATCTTGACATTAAGTGTGAGGGTGATACTTTTGTAGATTATCATCACACAGTCGAAGACATCGGGATCGTATTAGGTCAGGCATTTAACAAGGCACTTGGCGAGAAACACGGCATAAACCGTTACGGAAATATAATTTTGCCTATGGACGAGACTTTAATATTGACTGCTGTAGATTTTTCCGGGCGAGCTTATTTAGGCTGGGACATGAATATAACGGCGCAGAAGGTCGGCGATTTTGACACGGAATTGACTCAAGAATTTTGGCTTGGCTTCGTGAGAAATTCTTTGTGCACATTACATTTTAAACAATTTTCCGGCACTAATGCACATCACATAATAGAATGCGCGTTTAAATCTGCTGCTCGGAGTCTTGCTCAAGCTGTTAAAATAAATCTTGATTACATAAACGAGATTCCCTCAACAAAAGGGGTGTTATAAAATTTGTACGGAGAAAGAATCAAGGCCGATGACAAAGAAATTTTTGATGAAGTAGTTGACGCTATTTTGTCAGTTCTTGGAGATGACGCGCAAAAAATTATTCTTTACGGATCAGTTGCGCGAGGAGACAACACGCCGGAGTCTGATGTTGATATTGCAGTAATCACGAAGACTCAGCATGATTGGCGCGATAGAGATAATTTACTTTATGTTATTGTGCCTCTTGATTTGAAGCACGACACTTTATTTTCTGTTAAAACTATTGAACAGAAGCATTTTAATGACTGGGTGGACGATTTGCCGTTTTATCACAATATAGACGGGGAGGGCATAACGTTATGGACAAACAAAAATATAGTCAGCACACTTTAATAGGTTTTCGCGTTTGACTTTGCTGTTATAGCTTTGAGATTTCAAAATCTATTCTTAGCATGAAATGGAGGAAAAATAATTATGGACGCAATTTTTACACGAGTAAGCACAAGACAATTTGAACCCCGCGAGGTCGAAAGCAAGTACATCATAAAAATTTTACGCGCAGCAATGGCCGCACCCAGTGCAACGAATCAACAGCCTTGGGAATTTTGGGTTACTGACGACAAAGACATAATCTCAAAACTTGCAAACGTTACGCCCTATGCAAAGCCCGCAGCAAATGCCCCAGTCGTAATTGTGCCATGTTACAATCTTGACGCGCTCAGACTCCCGGAAATGGCAAATATCGATATGGCAATCGCGACAGAAAATATTTTGCTTGAGGCTGAATCACTCGGACTCGGTGCTGTCATGCTGGGTGTAGCTCCGTTTGAAGATAGAATGCAGGAAGCCGCGAAAATTTTAGATCTCCCCGAAAATTTTAGAGTCTTTACTATTATTCCAATCGGCTGGCCACTCAATAAGCACCCTCAAGAGGACAGATATGAGCCTTCAAGAGTCCACGTTATATAAATTTGCTGAGTTATTAAATTCCTGCAAGCGCGCGAGATTAACAGGCACTAGAGGCACTGAAGAAATTTATAATTTGCAGGTGCTTGACTGCTTAGAATCTATAAAATTTTTGCCCGAATCAGGAAATATTATCGATGTAGGCAGCGGCGGAGGTCTTCCCGGTGTAGTATGGGCAATTATGCGGCCGGATCTGCAAGTTACACTAATCGACAGCATAAATAAAAAGTGTGAGGCCATGCAGGAAATTATTAATTCACTCGGACTCGCGAACATAAATATAATCTGCTCAAGAAGTGAAGATTTTGCAGTAATTAACCGCGAAAAATTTGACTTGGCCGGGGCGCGCGCTCTTGCTAGTGCGGGAATAACAGCGGAGTTATTGTCGCCTCTAGTAAAAATTTCCGGAAAAATTATCACGTTCAAGGGCGAAAAAGTTCACGACGAAATCAGCGAAGTTAATAATAAATGGCATAAGCTCGGACTCTCTGAACCTGAAATAAAATTTTACGGGGGACTCTCTAAATGTTTTGTGATATGGGAAAAAGTTTCAAAATCTCCCGCAATTTTCCCAAGAAAGCCCGGCCAAGCTGCAATAAAAAAATTTTGGGAGTGAGTGTTACATGAAGTTAAAGAATTTGCGTGAAGTTATATTATTCGGGAAAGTTCTATCAGCCGGAATATTAATCGCCGGTTATGCGTTTTTGGGTGTGTGGTGCTGTGAATGGCTTGTAAAAAATGGCTGGCCGTTATTGCTGGGATTGTGCGTAATTATTGTTGTAACAGGATTCGGAGTCTGGCAGGCTTATTTATTCGTGAAAAAATGGAGAAATATATAATTTTTTGGAGGAAGATTTTATCATGAAGGAAAAATTTTTTGCGGTAATTCTCGTTATTATGATGATAGGCTCAATAGCATTTGCTGCTGAAAATATAGACTCTCTCAGAATAAAAGCTGAACACGGCGATTCTGAAGCCATGAACAAAATCGGAACGATCTATCATAACGGCGAGGGAGTCAAAAGGGATTACAACGAAGCTATAAAATGGTACAAAATGGCGGCTGATCTCGGATGGATGTATCAAAATGGACAGGGTGTCGAGAAAAATATGACTCAAGCTCTTAAATTCTACAAGAGAGGTGCAGAAGGCGGTATTTTGCGTTCACTCAATCAAATAGGCAAACGGCTATGGAGGGCTCAATAAAGATATTGAGAAAGCAGCAGAATATTACATGCAAGCAGCAGAAAAAGGCCACATGAACGCGCAATTTCATTTAGCAGAATATTACGCACACAAAAATAATCATTCAGAAGCCTTGAAATGGTTTGATAAGGCAGCACAACAAAATCATGTCAGAGCACTTAGAATAGCAGGTAATATGTATAAACGCGGCATCGGAACTGAAATTAATTCGCAGAAAGCCTTTGAATACTACATAAAAGCGGACGAACTCGGCAAAGACTCATGGGCTCAGACTGCAATCGGACACATGTATCAAACCGGCCAGTATGTAAAAAAGGATCTCAAGAAAGCTCTTCAACGTCTAAGAGTGAAATAATAATAAATCCCCCGCAATAAACCACGGGGGAATAATTTTTCTAATATGCGAGCTTGAAAATTTCTAACACGTCATCAGGTTCTAATTTGCTCAACACTCCGAATGATCCGCCTTTGGAAGCGTTATCGGCCAATTTTTGTATATCGTCCTCTTTGATTCCCAATTCTCTCAAAGTTGTAGGAGCGTTTATGTCCCTGAAGAAATCTTCAAGTGCTTCTATTGCGTCAAGTGCTTTCTCTTCGTCTGTGCCGTCGTAGATGTCAAAAACTGCCTCGCCCAGTCTCGCAAAAGGTACGGGGTTATCTTCGTATAAATATCTCGCCCATGCAGGCATAATTATTGACAGTGAAGCACCGTGAGCAGCTCCGAATAATAAGCTGATTGAGTGTCCCATACGATGAGACGAGAAATCCCCGCGCGCAGTTCTTCCCATTGAGAGAAAACCGCAATGCGCCATAGCTCCGGCCAAAGCATATTCACAGCGTAAGTCATAATCTTTCGGGTTCTCGATTAAGTCAGGAATTACGCGAATCATCGTGCGAATCAAAGAATATCCTTGTTCGTCAATTAATTCGCTGCCCTCGTCGCCGTCTAAGACTCTTTCTAAAATGTGCGCAATAATATCAACACCGCCGTAAACTGTCTGTTTTTCCGGCAAAGTAATTTGGAACGATGGATCTATAACGGAGACTCGCGGGAAAATTAGCGGACTGTTCATTGAAACTTTTGATTCTTTTTCCGGATTGCTGACGACTGCTATTCCGTTTACTTCACTTGATGATGCAGAAGCAGTTAATACTCCATAAATCGGGAATGCTTTAGAAACTTTTGCTTTGCCCTCGAAAAAGTCCCATACATCGCCGTCATAGCAAGAACCTGCTGCAATGGCCTTAGCTGAGTCAAACACTGAACCGCCGCCGACTGGTAAAATTGCATCAATTCCGCCTGCTTTGACTCGTGAAATTCCCTCGCGTACTTTATCGATTCTGGGATTCGATTTAACGTCGTTGACCTCAGAAAAAGTTATTCCGGCATTATTCAACATTTCTGTAACTTGAGCATAAGCACCGCTCTTAAATGTTCCTTTACCGCCGAAAACGAGCAGAACGCCTTGAATGTTATCTGCTTTGAGTCTGGGTGCTAAGTCCTTGACTGTGTCTTTGCCGAATATTAATTCAGTCGGATTGTGCCACGTAAAATTTTGCATAAAACTTTTATCTCCTAGAAATTAAAATATTTCTTCGCGTTCTCATAGCTTATGCCTTGTACGATTTCTCGTAGAGTCTCTTTGTCGTCAGGGAAGAAACCGCCGTTTACCCATTCGCCGAGAATCCTGCAAAGAATCCTTCTGAAATATTCATGTCTCGGATAACTCAAGAAACTGCGCGAGTCCGTGAGCATTCCGATAAAGCCGGGAAGATAGCCTAAACTTGCAAGAGTCTTCATTTGTCTTGTCATGCCGTCAAAATGATCCTCGAACCACCATGCTGAACCGTGCTGAACCTTTGACACGCCTTCAATTAATGCGCCTTGGAAGCAGCCTGCAATTGTATCAATAGAAGCGTTGTCGTTGCCATCAAGACTGTAAAGAATAGTTTTAGGGAGCTGGTCATCTTTCTCAAGTTCGCCTAAGAATGCTGCTGTAGTCATGCTTGAAGCTGTATTATTTACGCAGTCGAATCCGGTATCAGGGCCGAGCTTGTCAAACATAGGAGCATGATTATCACGTCTGCACCCGTAATGAAGCTGCATAACCCAGCCGCGTTTATGATATTCACGTGCGACAAAGAGCAAAAATGCTGTCTTGTATTTGTCAATTGAAAGATGGTCGATAGGGTCGCCATTGAGTCTTGCCGCAAAAATTGACTCGATTTCTTTATCGCTTGCCATTACATAAGGTATGTAGTCGGGGCCGTGATCGCTTAATTTACAGCCTTGAGTCGCGAAAAAGTCCATGCGCTTAGAGAGTGCCGCTTTGAGGTCAGCAAAAGTTTTGATTTCCATTTCCGCAGCTTTGCCGAGTGACTCAAGATATTTCTGCCATGCTTTACGTTCGATGTTCATAGCTTTATCGGGTCTCCATGCAGGAAGAACACGAGTCTTGAAGGTTTTGTCAGCTGCTATTTTTGCGTGCCAGCCAAGCGAGTCGACGGGGTCATCAGTTGTGCAGATAATTTCTACGTTGCTCATGTTGATTAAATCTCGTACGCCGAAATTTTCTTGATGTAATTTTTCGTTGCAGAGATTCCAGACTTCTTCGGCGGTGCTTGCGTTTAATGTGCCTTGATACCCGAAATATTTGCGTAATTCCAAGTGGCTCCAGTGATATAAGGGGTTGCCGATTGCCTTGCCGATGACTCCGGCCCATTTCATGAATTTTGCGTGTGCGTCTGCTCCGCCGGTTATAAATTCTTCGGGGACACCTGCACAGCGCATTAAACGCCATTTGTAGTGATCTCCGCCGAGCCATACTTGAGTGATGCTGTCATAGTGTAAATTCTCGTAAATTTCTTTCGGGCTGATGTGGCAGTGATAGTCGATGATCGGGCATTTTGCTGCCGTCTCGTGATAGAGCGTTTTTGCTGTTTCTGTGTTGAGCAGAAAATCTTTGTCCATGAATGACATTTATATATTCCTCCTTAAAAATTTATTTATCTCCGTAATGAGTACCGCATTGAAATATCTCTAGTATCTCATTTACTATCCTGAAAATAAGGCGATTTTCTTTGTCTATATGCAAACTGTAAAAACTAGATAAATCGCCCGTTAATTGTTCGAGGTGTCCCTCACATTTATAGCCATTTCTGTCTATACTTTTCAGGAGATTATTTATTTTCCTGATAGTTTTCTTGTCTTGCTCCAGCCAGTAAACATAATCGTCCCATGCTTGATCAGACCATAATTTGCGCATTAGTCGACCTCAATTAGCTCGTGTTCCACACCTCGACCCGATTCTATTTGTGCTATTGACTTTCGCAGGCGTTCCATGTTTTCTTTGCTGTAAAATGGGTCGTCTTCTTCCGGAGCTTCAATATAAAACGGTATGCACCTATCGCGAATTACTTTTGCAGCATAGACCGAGAATAACGCAGAAAAATTTAATCCCATCGATTTAGTAATTTCCTCGAGAGATTCTTTCATTTCGTCGTCGAGTTCAAATTTTATTTCTGCCACGTGAATAAATGCCTCCTTAAATGTTTACCATGTTACACCGAGCTGCTTTAACACTTCTTGAGCGTCCGTTAATCCTAATATAGCTGCTTTCTTGAAATATTTTACAGCCTCAGAATGATTTTGCGGGACTCCCTCGCCGTTATCGTAAATGCTGCCCAGAAAAAATTGTGCGTCCGCGTGATTCTATTCTGCTGCATTAGTGAGCCATTTAATAGCTTCAGAATAATTTTGTGCGACTCCCTCGCCGTTGTAATACATGTCTCCCAGAATAAATTGCGAGTCTGCGTGATTCTGCTCTGCTGCCTTAGTGAACCATTTCAGAGACTCCGATAAATCGCGCGAAACTATTTCTCCATTATAGTATGCGAGACCTAAATTATTTTGCGCGTCTGCATTGCCTTGTTCAGCGAGAGTGCGATAATTTTCTAGCGGGTCAGGCGTAATTATTTCGCTGATGTCTTGAGACTCGTTATTGCCGGTGCCTAAGATTTTAGCTTTGATGCCGTTATAGAAAGATTTTATTGCGACATATGAGCTAGTGTCATCAAGAAATTTCCCGACAACCCATTCAACCGTGCCGGTAAAAATCGTCATTAAAACAAGGCAGACCATACAGACAAAAATTTTTTTCACGGTGCTGTACCTTTGTTTATTGCTGTCATGCGAGTAAGTGTCCTTTCTTAAATTTACCATTTTTCGCCGAGCTGCTTTAATACTTCTTGAGCTTGTGTAAATCCTTGTGCAGCGGACTTGCGATACCATTTGACAGCCTCAGAATAATTTTTTGTTACACCATAACCGTTATGATACATTCTTCCTAAATTAAATTGAGAACTGTCAAGCCCTTGTTCGGCCGCTTTTATATATAATTTCCATGCCCCAGCATAATCACGAGGTACGCCCAATCCGTTCTCATACATGACGCCTAGATTATTTTGTGAAACTGCTAATCCCTGCCCAGCTGCTTTACTATACCATTTAAAGGCTTCAGGATAATTTTGTTCTACTCCCTGCCCATTAAAATATAGTATTCCCAAATTATGTTGCGCTTCTGCAAATCCCTGTTCAGCCGCTTTGAGATACCATTTGAAGGCTTCATATTTGTCTTGTGTTACACCATTGCTGCCTTTGTCATAGTTTAATCCAATGTAAAATTGAAACTCTCCGGAATAATATGACCATGCAAAATAGATGACAACAAAACAAAATACGAACTTCAAAATTTTCTTAATCATAATAAAATATCTCCGTTCATTACGTCGTTTTAGCAGTTTTTTAGCTTCTGTGTATTACGAATCGAAATAATGCACGCAAAAAATTTTTTCATCACTACAGAGTCGCACCAGTCTTAAATATCGCCATGCCCTGAAAATTATTCAACTCATTGCGGGTCTTCTTTCCGCTCGCTACACTCTTCACGAAATCAAATAATTCGCGCGCCTTCTCCGGCAAAGTTCCGCTCTCTACGAGAGTCCCGGCGTTAAAATCTATCCAGCTGCTTTTACGTGCGGCCAAGTCTGAATTACTAGAAATTTTCACAGTCGGCACAGGACACCCAAACGGAGTCCCCCGTCCAGTCGAGAATAAAACTATCTGCGCACCAGATGACGCAAGAGCAGTCGACGCAACTAAATCATTTCCGGGAGCTGATAACAAATTCAAACCTTGAGTTACAACTTTTTCCGAATACTTCAATACATCATTGACAGGAGCAGAACCGCTTTTTTGTGTGCAGCCTAACGCCTTATCTTCAAGAGTCGTTATTCCGCCTGCTTTGTTGCCGGGTGAAGGATTCTCGTATACAGGCATTCCGCACGACGCATAATAATTCTTGAAATCGTTTATCAGACTCACTGTCTTGTGATAAGTCTCTTCGTCCTTGCAGCGATTCATTAAAATTGTTTCAGCACCGAACATTTCCGGGACTTCAGTCAAAATCGTCGCGCCGCCTTGAGCTACTAACATATCAGAAAAATAACCTATTGTAGGATTCGCTGTGATTCCTGATAAACCGTCAGAACCTCCGCACTTGAGTCCCACTATTAATTTAGAAACAGGACATGACACGCGGTGATCAGATTTCATTTTCTCGATGAGACCGCGAATTAAATTCATTCCTGCGTCAAGCTCGTCATGAACGTCCTGAGAGATTAAGAATTTCACGCGCTCAGAGTCAAAATTTTTCATGTAGGGTTTTATCGTGTCGATTCCGGAATTTTCACAGCCAAGACCAAGCATTAAGACTCCGCCCGCATTTGGATGAGTCGCAAGGTCAGCTAAAATTTTTCTCGTGTTCTCTTGATCGTCGGCCATTTGCGAACAACCGTAAGGATGAGTAAAAGCTCTGACATTTTCGATACTTCCGCCAATAAATTTTTTTGCTTCATGTTCGAGAGTAACTGCTATATCATTTACACAGCCTACTGTCGGAATAATCCATAATTCGTTACGCACTCCGACTTTGCCGTCAAATCTTACATAACCGTCAAAAGTTTCCGGCTCAACACTTTCAATTTTCGGGTGAGTCGGGTGATATTCATAATCGTGCGCTCCCGTTAAAAGTGTATGAACATTTTCTGTGTGAACGTGATGACCTTTTTTTATATCGCTCTTTGCTGCTCCGATGGGAAATCCGTATTTAATTATGCTTTCTCCCGCTTTAATGTCTCTAAGCGCGATTTTGTGTCCCATTGGTATATCTTCGAGAACGTCTATATCAAAATCTGCACCGGCAACATGAATTTTTTCGCCCGTCTTTAATGGCCTGAGTGCTACTGCTGCATAGTCGTTTTCGTTGATTCTAATTAGTTCGTTCATAGTTTAAATCCTCCCGTAAAGTGTGCAGGCTGCTCTAATTCTGTCAGCAAGTCCATCGGGTATAGCATCTTTCAACATCCGCCACGCCCAATTTCCTGAAGGAGTCGAGGGAACGTTTATTCTTGCTTCAGCACCGAGCCTCAAATAATCCTGCATTGGAATAATTGCAATATTTGCTACTGAACTTAATGCAATGCGCGTTACTTCAGACGTGAAAATATAACCGTCAAGCACATCACGCCCGATATATGACGAGAAATTTTTTATCTCGTTTTCTGTTGCGTCGTTGTCGAACCATCCGCGCGAGGTGTTATTGTCATGAGTCCCCGTGTAAACTACATTATTTCTAGTGTGATTGTGAGGCGCATAGGGATTATCGGCAGGATTCCCAAATGCAAAATGTAATACGAGCATTCCCGGCAAATTCATATCTTTGCGCAACTCTTCAACGTCAGGGGTAATAATTCCTAAATTCTCAGCCCAGAACGGCATATCAGGAAAATTAAATTTCAACTCAGCAAAAAATTTCTTGTAGGGAACGTCTACCCATTTCCCATTTTTAGCAGTCGCTTCACCGTAAGGCACCGACCAATAAGCAGCTAACCCTCTGAAATGGTCTATTCTGATTCTGTCAAATATCGCAAATAAATTTTTGAGCCGCTTAATCCACCAGTCAAAATTATGTTTCTCAAGAGCTTCCCATTTATATGTAGGATTGCCCCATAATTGGCCGGTCTCGCTGAAATAATCAGGGGGGACTCCTGCAACTGTAACGGGATTCAAATCCTCGTCGAGATTAAAATATTCAGGATACAACCAGACATCAGCACAATCACGAGTTACATACAACGGAATATCGCCGATTAACTCAATTTTTAAATCATTAAGAGTCTTGCGTAAATTCTTGGCCTGCTCAAAAAATATAAACTGGTAGAACTCCTGCAAATTTATTTCTCTTACGTGTGCGGACTTAAATTTTTCGAGTGCTTGAGGGTCTCTATGTCTCAATTCTTCCGGCCACTCATACCAAGCAAGCCCGTTATTTGCAGACTTTATTACGCTGAACATCGCAAAACCTTCGAGCCAATCCGCATTTTTCCGGAATAAATCAAATTCGCTGGTGCCGCCTTTAATATAATTGCTGTATGCTACGTTAAGGACTTCGATTTTGAATGCGCGCGCCTGTTCGTAGTCTACGTGTTCAGGAGTCTTTGTGAAATCATATTTTGCTGCTAACTTCTTTAGATCTTCTTTCGTGATTAAATTCTCGTCAACTAATAAATCAGGACTCACTAATAAATAATTTCCTGCAAACGCGCTTGTCGGACTATAAGGCGAATTTCCGCAGCCGGGATCTATCGTCGTTAAGGGTAAAACCTGCCACATTGACTGGCCTGCAGTGTGTAAAAATTTTGCGAACTTCACAGCTTCAGGGCCGAAATCTCCTATTCCATATTGTGAAGGAAGAGCAGTAACCGGCAGTAAAATTCCTGCTGAACGTTTTTGTTTGTTGCTCATAAGATTAACACCTTCCATAAAAATTTATATTGCGCCGGAGTTATAAACCGCACAACCTGCGCAAAATGTCATAGTTACGTCGATTGCTGCAATTTCTTCGGGACTTACTAAAAATGGATCCTGTTCGAGAATCACAAAATCTGCATCATTACCGACCGCTATTTCTCCGCGCCTTGAATCATTTCCGCCGTTCCAAGCTGCTCCCCATGATGAAACGCTCAAAGCCTCAGACACGCTTAAACCCTTTGAGACGAGAGAGCTAATAATCTTTAACGGTGGAGTCAGAGTCTCGCCGCTTCCTGATGAAATTACTAACCCGTTTTGAAATGCCTCGTGAACGTCTTTATTTTCCTGACCTGCTGTAATGATTCCTCCGAGTCCTAATAGATTCATTCTATCTAAGATGCTGCCGGAAAAATTATTTATCAGGTGGCGTGAATTTTTGCGGGATTTCTTGATTACGCGCTCAAGTGCATTCAAGCAGGATTTATTATTATCGCTTATGACCTGACAGCCCGACAAATGAGCAGAATAAATCATTTTGTTTGGTTCCTTGTTTTGTTCTGTCTGATCTATTCCGCGAACGAGAATCCCTCCGAGCTTACAAAATGGGAGGCCGTCTCCTGTGCGCAGTCCTGTCGATAAAAACTCGTTCAGGCTCGTAACGTCATCAAATCCGAAATTACAACGGAGTCTGAATGTCAGCATATAATACGCTTCAGTTGAAAAAATTTCCCAGAGTCTTTCGGGCTCATCAGTGAAATTCATCCATAATTCAGTTAATCCAAGCGCGTTAATTTTCGGAGCATAAGTCTTCACGAGATACAAAATATCTTCATCGCTCAACACTGGCAAATGCTGCGTAAATTCGTCAAGTTCTACAGTATTTTGCGGCATGTTAAAAGCGTTCATTGCCTGAGAATTTAATATTGCCTGACTGCTTGCACGGGTAATCAATGCACACGGCATAGAAGGCACGACGGAGTCAAGTTCATCGAGGGGAATAATAATATTTTCCGGGAAATCATACGCGATATACCAGCCCCGCAAAGGTTTAGGATTTGCGCTCGTGTAGGCTTTGAGTGAGTCGCTTAATTCTTTGAGAGTCTTAACATTTGCGAGACTCAAACGTTCTTGACTCTCTGCCCATGACAAAAAATTTAATCCTGAGTCACAGAATCCCGACAGAACCGTACGCCCGTGAAGGTCTATAATTTTCCCGTTTAACGAGCTTGATTCGTCGTCAATAGAAACTATACGGCCATGTTCAAACGTGATATTTGATGCAGTGCTTAACGGTGTATGAATACGGCCGTTTACAAGTGAAATTCTTTCCTGCTGAGCCTGCATTTAATATAACCCGCTGTGCTTTGTGCCTATTCCGAAAATTTGGAGAGCTGACTCCATTAATTCATTCTGCGACTTAACGAGAAATGCTCCCATAGCCATTTGAACTTTTGCTTTGCTTAGATCCATAGAGGCTTCTGCGATGCTCATAGGGTCTGCGCCGCTCTCGAAAATTTTTGCTCCGGCTGCGTTGGCTGTGTTGAGTGAGTTCTGCATTAGCGCGAGTCCGTTCTTACCGAGTGCATCATAACTGTTAAGGCTTACCATTTATAAAACTCTCCTTTGTGTAAATATTTATTATGATTCAATAAATTATATTCTATCAGCTTATATTTGTTCTCGTATAAATCTCGGACTTTTGCGGGCAAAGATAAAAATTTTTCTGTAATGCAATAATATAATTCTAACTCAATGCTTTAAATCTATACATGCAAAGGCAAAAGATTAAAACCTTTTTTGCAACTAGTGCCGATTCCAGTTGGCCGCAGCATAAACAAGTATGACATAATTTGCGGTGCTGACACAAAAAGTTTTTACTGCTATTAAAGTGTACTGACTATATTAGCTATATTGCGTGAATATATTTTAGTTCTGCCATGTATGACTCGTTTTATGATATGAGGGGTTGACTCATTGCAATTGGTTTTGCCCACCCACCCACCCGGTTTATAGTCTGGAGTCGCGTTTATAAAAAGTTTTTGGCAAGTATAAAAGTGTGTCGGCTACATTGTGTTATAATAATTGCCTGCAAAAAAAAATTTTTCCCCATTTTATTGTGAGAATAGAGTTTTACTAATACTTTTGCTAATACAAAAATTTAATCCCGTTTATGTATATGCAAAGACTCGCGCGCATAAAAAATTTTTTAACACGACATTTTTGCGATTAAATGCTGAAATAAAATTATAAATTCGCCATAAAATTTTTCTCTCGTTATTATATAATTCATGAATAAAAATTTTTCGCAGGAGGTTTTATTAAATATGGAAACTAGAGTCGCCGTCATGAGCATTATCGTGGAAAATACTTCATCAATCGAGACGCTTAATAATATCTTGCATGAGTACCGCGATTACATAATTGGCCGCATGGGTCTGCCCTATCGCCCTAAGAAAATAAATTTAATCAGCATTGCACTTGACGCACCTCAAGACATTATCTCAGCTTTATCCGGCAAAATCGGCAATCTTGAAGGAGTCAGCGTTAAAGCAGCTTTCTCGAAAGATAACTAATTTTGCGCGAATTAATTTACAAGCTGGCCGAGACTCATTCTTTGACACTTGATGAATATAAAACGCTCATCGAGAACAGAGAAGAGGACTCAATAAAAATTTTACGGCGTTTGGCTGTTGGGGTCAGACAAAAAATTTACAGCAATCATATTTACGTCAGGGGCTTAATCGAAATTAGCAACATTTGCAAGAACGACTGTTATTACTGCGGGATCAGAAAAAGTAATAAATTTTGCGAGCGTTATAGATTGACTCCTGATGAAATTATCTCATGTGCTGACGAAGGTTATAATCTCGGCTTCCGAACGTTTGTCTTGCAGGGCGGAGAAGATTTATATTTCACTGATGAAATTTTAGGCGGGATTGTGCGCGAAATTAAGTCAAGACACCCAGACTGCGCTATAACACTTTCAATGGGCGAACGAACGCGCGAGAGTTATAAATTTTTGCGTGATTGCGGGGCAGACAGATATTTACTCAGACACGAGACAGCAGACAAGACTCATTATTCCCGACTCCATCCTGAAAATCTTTCGTATGATAATCGCATGAACTGTCTAAAAATTTTGCGTGAACTAAATTATCAAGTCGGCTGCGGTTTTATGGTCGGCTCACCATTTCAAACGAGTCAAAATCTTGCGCAAGACCTGAAATTTATCGAGACATTTAAACCCGATATGTGCGGGATTGGGCCGTTTATTCCGCATAGTGATACACCGTTTAAAAATTTTCCGGCCGGGACTCTTGAGCTTACTTGTTATTTGCTGTCGATTATAAGACTCATTTATCCGCCTGTTTTGCTGCCTGCGACGACTGCACTAGGAACGATTGATAAACTTGGACGCGAGAAAGGCATTTTATCGGGAGCAAATGTCGTTATGCCGAATCTATCTCCAGTCAGCGTGAGAAAAAAATATATGCTCTACAATAATAAAATTTGTACAGGCGAAGAGAGTGCACAGTGTAAAAATTGCCTCAATAATCGAATGCAGAAAATCGGCTATGAAATTATCACTAGCAGGGGAGATATAAAATTTAATTAAACAAGTTATAATAATGCCAATACAAATAAGGAGACAAAATTTTTTACATGAATGAAATTTATGACGCTCTCGAACTCTCATTAAATGACTGGGAATTATTATTTGCTGACTGGAATGAACAGAGATTTAGAGCCGGCCAAGTCTGTCAATGGATTTATGCGAAGAAAGAATTTAATTACGACAACATGAGCAACCTTGCTAAAAACTTACGCGCAAAATTGAGCGAAAATGTTTTAATGACTCTTCCCGTTATGATTCGTCAGCAAGTTTCAAGAGACGGCACAAGAAAATTTTTATGGCAGTTAAGCGATAACACAAGAATCGAGTCAGTACTATTAAATCACGGCGGACACAAAACAGCATGTATATCAAGTCAAGTCGGCTGCCCTCTTGCGTGTGCGTTTTGTTATACAGGCTCAATGGGCTTTACCCGCAATTTAACGCGCGGAGAGATTCTCGGACAGTTCTTAATGATGGAAAAAATTAACGGTGCTGACATAAATAATATCGTCTTCATGGGAATGGGCGAACCACTTTTAAACGAGCAAAATATTTTTTCGGTCATTCGTTCGCTAAATGACAAAAAAATGCGTAACTTAGGCGCAAGACATATAACAATTTCTACATCGGGAATAGCTCCGGGCATTGAAGATTTAGCAGACTTTGAGATACCGGTTAGACTCTCACTTTCTCTGCACGCCCCTAATGATAATCTGCGAAATAAATTAATGCCGGTCAATAAACAATATCCGCTGCAAAAATTAATTAGCGCACTCAAACGCTACAAAGACAGAACCGGCGAACGTATCACAATTGAATATGCTTTAATCGACAAAATAAATGATGATCCTTCACTCGCTTACGAAATGGCGGCATTGCTTGACGGGTTAGAACCGTATATAAATTTAATCCCGTTTAACGCGATTCCTTCAAGGCCGGATTTAAAACGTTCAGGCGATTCGAGGATAAAAAATTTCTGTAACGCGCTGTCAGATCTGAAAATTGAATATGAACTCCGCAAAGAACGAGGCACAGACATTTTAGCGGCGTGCGGGCAATTAGCAGTAAACAGCCGGGAATAAATCACCCGGTTAAAAATTTTTTCTCACACACATTTACAGCCCAACACTAACAGTAAAGTCAAAACATTGCGTAGCATTAGTGCTCCCGTTGGTCGCATCATAAACACGTTCACAATAATTTACGCTCATTCACGAAAAATTTTTATTTATGAATCTCTATAACATTCACGAAAAATTTTCACACACTCACGAATCATCACGCTAATTTTTTTTCGCGCGTCATAAACTTTCTCGCACACTGGAAAAAATAAATATTCTTGTAGTTGCAAATGTAGTTGCAAAATGCAATAATCTCACTCGTAATAAAATTTTTTCATGAAGGAATGACTACAAATCCATGAGCTTTATTATACAACGCAAAATTAAGAATACAACTTACGTCTTCGAAGTAACCAGCTACAGAGACAAAGACGGCAAACCCAGAAATAAACAAAAGTCTCTCGGCAAACTCAACGAAAACGGAGTCTTAATCGCAAGTAAACACAAGCGCAAATTTCCAGCAAAGATTCAAGAAGTTGCTACAATCACTAAAAAATTTATGCTCGTCCCGGTAAATGAATAATAATTTTCTCGCTGACTCTGACACTCTTAAATTAATTCTCGAAGCAGTGCGCATTAAATCAGCTCATTTATTTGATCCTTACTTGGCCGTTCACTCGTCAAATATTGAGCCTCTCCCGCACCAAATTTCAGCAGTCTATAATCAAATGCTAACTCGTACACCACTGCGCTATCTCATAGCCGACGATCCAGGAGCAGGCAAAACTATAATGACTGGCCTTTACATCAAAGAATTAATCTTGCGGGAAAATATTAAACGCTGCTTAATCGTTACCCCCGGCAGCTTGTCAGAACAATGGCAGGATGAATTACTAGAAAAATTTGATTTACAC
The DNA here is from genome assembly GCA_017443945.1 of Synergistaceae bacterium. Classification (NCBI taxonomy): domain Bacteria; kingdom Thermotogati; phylum Synergistota; class Synergistia; order Synergistales; family Synergistaceae; species Synergistaceae bacterium. Next base: position 4,046 of record JAFSXS010000005.1, on the reverse strand, counting down.
TTTGACATGCTCACGGAAATAAATATTTTACGGGAAGAAAATTTTTGCATTGCCAGACTCGATAAATTATCACGCGATAAAATATTACACTCCCTATTAAAAGCGTCAAAATGGGATCTAATTGTAATTGATGAAGCTCACAAAATGTCCGCGTCTGTGTGGAGCAAAAAAATAAATTATACTCAGCGTTTCAGGCTCGGTCAGTTATTATCACGCATAACAAAAAATTTTCTCCTCCTCACTGCAACACCTCATAACGGGAAAAATCAAGATTTCCGGCTGTTCTTGTCGCTCATTGACCCGGACAGATTCGGCGGTGTAAGTCATAATGACAATTTAAAAATTTCTGATGTCATGCGCAGACTCACAAAGGAAGATTTACGCAAATTCGACGGCTCGCCCCTCTTCCCTGAAAGAATCGCCAGCACCGTTAATTATGAGCTCTCATGCATGGAGAAAGATTTATACGACGACGTTACTAATTATGTGCGTCAAGAATTTAACAGGGCCGACAAATTACAGGGCAAGCGCAAAAATAATGTAGGATTCGCACTAACGATTTTACAACGCAGACTCGCTTCATCACCGGAAGCAATTTATAAATCTCTATCACGCAGACTCGAAAAATTACAGGAACGTTTATTATCCGGCACCCTCGAATCTGAAAATTTTTATCCGTCAGACTATGACCCCGACGACTTCACTTCAGACGAAATTGAATCACTTGAGGACATTTTAACGGTCAATGCTTCAGCCTCCACTACAATTTATGAGCTCAAGCAGGAAATTAACACCCTTCAAAATCTCGTCAGCAAGGCCGAAAAAGTTTCTATAAGCGGTCAAGACAAAAAATGGAACGAATTATCACGCCTCATACAAGAAAATCATCACGAAAAATTAATCATCTTCACCGAACACAAGGACACTTTATTTTATCTCGAACGTAAAATTTGCTCGCTCTTGGGTAATCATGAATCAGTCAAGACCATTCACGGAGCTACACCCAGACAAGAACGCAGAAAAATTGCAGAATCATTCAGGAACAACGAAAATTTATTTATCCTCATAGCAACTGACGCAGCCGGAGAAGGTATTAATTTGCAATGCTCGCACTTGATGATTAATTATGACCTCCCTTGGAACCCTAACAGAATCGAACAGCGTTTCGGGCGCATTCACAGAATCGGGCAGGACAAAATTTGTTACTTATGGAATCTCGTAGCGGTTAATACTCGTGAAGGCTCAGTCTTTCAGCGTCTATTAACGAAAATTGACACTATGCGCGATGCTTTAGGCGGGCGAGTCTTTGACGTTCTCGGAAAAATTAATTTCGACGGCAGACCATTAAGAGATTTACTCATTGAGGCCATAAGAGACAGCAATAACGCAAAATTAATCCACACTCTTAATAACAGCTTGACTCCTGAGAATATAAAAAATTTACTTGATGACCGCTCATTAACTCATGATTCTATCAACACAGCCGAAATCCGAAATAATGTCGAACGTTCAGAGACTCACAAATTACAGCCTTATTTTGTAAAAGCGTTCTTCATCGAGGCATTTAATAGACTCGGCGGTAAAATTTTCCCTGCTGATAACAAATTCGAGATTCTATTTATGCCCGTCCCCTTACGCAATGAGAATAAATATAAATTCGTATGCTTTGACAAAAAATTTGCGGACTCTAAGACTCATTTAATCTCGCCCGGCCACCCGCTTTTAATGTCCGTTATTGATTTATTGCTGGAAAAATATAAAATTTTACTCGATCAGGGAGCTATCTTTATCGACGACAACGACTCATCACGTGAAATAAAATTATTGTTCTGCATTAAATCTCAGATTCAGCGCAACCAGCAAATTATCTCGCAGAAAATTTATTTTACGGCATTCACTCAAGACGGCCAAGCACTTAATACAGGAATCGCCCCTTATTTGGACTATAGAGCACCTGACAATAACGAGAAAAAATTTATCCTCGATTACATAATGACTCAAAAATGGCTGAATGACTCGAGTCAAGCAATTAATTTCGCAAATAATAAACTCGTACCGGCTCACTTGGAAAGAGTCAAAGCTCCCGAAATCGCACGCATAAATCTTACAGCAAAAGAAGTAGAACAAAGACTCAAAGAGGAAATAATGTTTCATGACTCGCACAAAGATTATAACCGCGCAGACGAACTAGAACAAAGACTCTCTCAACGCCTCGCAGAACTTGAACGCGAAAAATTAATTTTCCCCCGCAAACCCGTAATCATCAGCAAATCTGTCATTGTCCCCGCCGGACTCCTGCAAAATAACTCTCTCTTTGCAAACGACTCAGACAGCAGAAAATTTATCGAACTCTCTGCTATGAACGCCGTTATAAAATTTGAACGCTCACTCGGCCATTCTCCCCGCGACGTTAGCTCACAAAAATTAGGCTATGACATCGAGTCAGCTTCTACAGACGGCGATTTATTATTTATCGAGGTCAAGGGACGTTCTCAGGGCGCACAGACTGTTACAATTTCAGCAAATGAGATTCGCACAGCACTTAACCGGCCAAAAAATTTTATTCTCGCAATCGTCGAAATTAACGGGGACTCTAAGCGCGTTATTTATCTCGCAAGACCCTTCACTAATGCACCCGATTTCGCAGCAGCAAGCGTAAATTATAATATTGCAGATTTACTCAGGCATTCAGAAATTTTGCATGATAAAATATTGTAACTCATAAAAAATTTTATAGAATCGGTGATAACTTTGCCCGCAAAAAAATTAATCGAGTCTGCCCTGCCGTTACGCGAAATTAACGAGGCATCAGCAAAAGAAAAATCTATCAGGCACGAGCACCCGTCCACTTTGCATTTATGGTGGTCCCGCAAGCCTTTAGCAACAACCCGCGCTGTTTTGTGGTCGTCCCTCATTGATGACCCGTCAGAACACCCGGAAAAATTTCCGACTCCTGACTCTCAAGATAAAGAACGCAATAAATTATTTGACATCATTAAGAAATTTGTACAATGGGAAAATTTTTATGATCCTGAAATCTTGAACGAGGCAAGAAAAGAATTAGGCGGTAATTTACCGGAATTTCTCGACCCTTTTTCAGGAGGAGGCAGCATACCTCTTGAAGCTCAAAGACTCGGACTCACTGTTCACGCGCACGACTTGAATCCCGTTGCAGTGCTGATAAATAAATCAATGCTTGAGATTCCGCCGAGATTCGCAGATTGTCCCGCAGTTAATCCCGACTCGCAAAAAAATTTATTCGGCAAAAGTTTCGGCAGCGGCACACAAGGTTTATCAGACGACGTTAATTTTTACGGACAAAGACTCAAATCTCTAGCGTTCGACAAAATCGGCAGCCTTTACCCGCAAATTATGACTCCTGACGGCCAAGCAAATATAATCGCGTGGATATGGGCGCGCACTGTAAAATGTCCTAATCCCGCATGTAATTGCGAAATGCCGTTAGTGAACAGTTTTGTATTATCAAGTAAGGCAGGGCACGAGGCTTTTATCGAACCGGAAATTAAAGACGGCGAAATTTTTTATCACGTCAAACAGGGAAGAGTCAAGGACGAATCACCCAAAATCGGCAAAGCAAAATTTAAGTGTATTTCTTGCGGGTCAATCGCTTCAAATGATTATCTTCACGATGAATTTACGAATCACAGGGACGGCAGAAAATTATTAGCAGTTGTCGCAGAAGGCAGGAATGGCAGAATTTATTTATCACCTACGCAAGAACATGAACAGCTCGCAAATGTACCGGAGCCGGAAAATTGCCCAGACTCTAATTTACCTGAACACGCACTCGGATTTAGAGTCCATCTTTACGGATTCAGCAAACATAAAGATTTATTCACGAACAGACAATTAACAATGCTGACAACTTTTAGTAATTTGCTTGATGACATTCAAGACGAGGTCAAACGCGACGCACTTAATGCAAACATGAACGATGATAATATTGCGCTCAAGGACGGCGGGAGGGGTGCACATGCTTACTCTGAGGCCGTGAGAGTCTATCTTGCGTTTGTGATTGATAAATT
>JAFSXS010000004.1 GCA_017443945.1 Synergistaceae bacterium | reverse complement strand
ATGCGGGGCCCCAGAGCCCCCCCGCACCCCCCACCCAGTAAGCAGCCATTTGCAGTGGTAAAATGCTAAATTTTTTGCACGGATTCAGAAGTATGTTATATAATAAACACGTTCAGTTCTCTTGAAAAATTTATCGGGGGAGCTGAAATTTTTTACTAATACTTTTACCAATACAAAAATGTTAAAATTTTTCTGCACTCATAATCTTTCACAAATAAAAATTTTTCGTGATCATATAAATTTTTTCTCGCGCGCTCATAAATAAATTATTGCGCAGATAGTTATAAATTTTTTGCTCGTTATAAAATATTATTATTATTCATTCATAACATAACAGGAGGAAAAATTTTTAATGCCGGAAAACTTTATTATTTCACCAGAAACTCCAGACGGACAACGAGCCGCAATTAATACAGACAAAAAAATTATTACCGTCGGAGCAGGCGCAGGCACGGGAAAAACTTGGGTTCTTTCCGGCCGTTATGTGAGATTAATCGTCAATGATGATATTCTTTTGCCGCGCGATATTCTGACTCTCACGTTCACTGAAGCAGCTGCAGACGAAATGAAATCACGCATTGCAGAAAAATTAAACACTTTCGCGAAAAATATATCTAATCCCGAACGAAAACGCGAAATTATTGACGGGTTCGCTGAGTCTTGGATTTCTACTATTCATTCATTCGCAGCAAGATTAATACGCGAGTCAGGGCTTTCACTCGACATAGACCCGGGCGCGTCAGTAATAAGCCTTCATCAAGAACAAGATTTCTGGGACAGCATTAGAAACGCGTTGGAATTTGCGAATCTAAGACAGCTCTCACGGGCTTACGGCGATAAAACTTTACAGAAAATTTGCGACTCACTTGACCATGATAATTTATTAAGTTCTGCCGTCAACAAATGGAAATCTGAAACGTTAAGCAATCTCGCAAGAGACTCAGCCGAATTACAAGCCTCACTCGGTTATTCATGGGAAAATCTGCTTGAATGGTCAGAAAATAATTTTTTGCAGGACAACGCAAAATCTATCGTGAAAAATATTTTATTGCATGAATGGCGCGAAACTTGGCAGACTTTCGCAGACTCAAATTTACCCGAATCAAAAAGTAGTACCGGTCAACTATTTAATAATTTGCTCGAATGGCAGAAAAATAATTCTCCCGACGATGAGTCAGCACTTCAACATTTCTATAGAGCGTTATTCAACATTAAATCAAGCAGTGGCGAACCCTTCAAAACTCTGAAAACTTATCTGGGAATGACTCTGACTCAATGGCGCGACTCAAGATCGAAATTACTCGTAAGATTAACAAATAATTTCAGCAGCGATTTCACAGACGACGAGAAAAATTTACGCCGGACATTAATGCAATTTTGCGCGGTCTCGTGGGGAATGTGGGACAGAATGAAGAAGCAGCGCGGTTTATTGTCGTTCTCAGATATGATTCTTCACGCTAAACGGGCAATCACTGAAGGCGGCATTACACGCAAATTTATTCATGTTCTAGTCGACGAGTTCCAAGACACAGACCCTTTGCAATTTCAGATGATAGAGTCTTTAGCGCAGGATTATTCGAATTTATTTGCAGTTGGAGATCCTAAGCAGTCAATTTATAAATTCCGCCACGCTGAGCCTTCACTATTTGCAGATACAATAAAGAAAGCTGATTCACGAATTGACTTGAATGTAAGTTTTCGCACACGTTCATCATTAATCGATAAGATAAATAAATTATTCGCTAAAATTTGGGAACACGGACTCGGAAGCTCGGACTCAATGTCAGGACTCAAATATGAGAATCTATCAGCCGCAAACACTGACAAATTACGCGATTCAGGAACAATGCCCGACTTCAAAATTTTTCTCGCTCCTCATGGCCGTAAATCTCAAGACGCGCAAAAAATTCTAGCTGACAACCTCGCAAAAAATATAGCCTTCTGGGTTCAGGAAAAATTCACGATATGGGACAAGTCCGAAAAAATTATCAGACCCGTAAAATTTTCTGATTTCGCAATTCTTTCACGTTCACGCAAAATTTATGACACACTCGAAGAATCGCTAAATAAATTCAATATCCCGTCAATACAAGACAGAAGCACAGATTTTTTCACGCGCGGAGAAATCAACGACGTTATTTGCACATTGAGAGCAGCAGCAGACTTCAACGACGATTTTAGCGTAATGGGCTGGCTTATGTCGCCTTTTTCACGTGTGAGTCAGGACAAGGCAATAAAAATTTTCTCGCAAATAAATAAAGACTTACGGCCGATTGACGCAATTAAAAAGTTTCTGCCCGAAATTTATTCACGACTCGAATATCTTTCACTCGTCGGCGAGCATGAAGGCCCGGCAGGCTTACTTGAAATTTTTGACGTTAATAGAGACTGGCTGTCATGCTATAAGGACTCTGACAGATTAAGAATCTTGCGCAACTTCCACAGAGCTATAAAGATTGCTCGCGATTTCCAACAGTCGGGGACATCAGGTTTAATCGCGTGTTCAGAATGGATGCTAAAAGCTGTTAAACGCAAATCAGGAGGCATTGACGAACCTTCATGGCACGACAAAAACGAAAACGCCGTAAAGCTCGCTACTGTTCATTCTGCAAAGGGGCTCGAATATCCCGTAACAGTAATTTTTGAGGCGCGCACAGGAAAACGAACCGAACACCGAACAATCAGAGAGTCAAAAAATTTAGGAGTTGTATTTAATTCTTACCCCGACGAAATAAACACAGGCGATATTAAACCTCAGGGCGCAGAATGGGATTTATTATTATCTGAGCAGGGCGACGCAGAAGAAGACACGCGGTTATTTTATGTTGCAGCAACACGCGCGCAGGACAGTTTAATTTTTTGCGGACTAGTGAAGGAAGACGGCTCACCCGATAATAACACTTGGACAAAAATTTTGCTCGATAATGAGAATGCCATAACGCCCGAATATGTCAGCGAGATAAAAAATTTTGACTCGGCCGTCAAGAACAATGACTCACAAAAAATTTTAACGCCTTTAACACTGGTCAAGACAGAAAATTATTTACGTCAAATTTCGGCGAGTTCCTTTGCTTTGTTCGAGTTCTGCCCGTTCGCATGGAGGAGAAAATATAAGCAGGGTGTTAATTTAACGTGGGAAGATCCTGACAAAGATTTATTGCTTGATGATTCTTATTTTGCCGGAGGTGCTGACGTCGGGAGCCTTGCACACTGGCTATTATCGCGCTGGCCGAGAAGTGAAAATTACAGCGTTGAACTCGATTATTTGTTGTCTGACAGAAGCGTTTTATCTCATTTGCCGGGGTATTTGCGGGGGGCTTGGCGTAAGGAAGAAAACCGCGAGAATCTCAAAAAATGGCTGTCAGCTTTTGCCGAGAGTCAAGCAGGTCATAAATTAATCACTAATCCCGAAATTAAACGCGAGGAAAATTTTAGAATCAGACTCAATAACGATACAGCTTTAGCAGGTTCAATTGACGCATATTACAAAGACGAGAATAATTTATATCACGTAATCGACTACAAAATAACGCTGTCTCACAAAGCACCGCCGGGCCTCTATGAGTCGCAGTTAGATTTTTACGCACTTGCAGTAAATGAGCTCACACACTGCGATAAGGTCAAGACAAATATTATTTTTCTGCGCGAAAATGATTTTGCCGAGAGAATCATTACAGATTTTGACTCAATCCGCGAACGTGTATTAATTGCTGCGAAAAATTGCGCGTCCTTGTCGTATAATGCTAATATAAATAATTGCAGATTATGCCCGTTCAAGAAAGGTTGTGCTAAATGTCATGAACGAACAAGCTAAAAATTTGCATAATGAACTACACAAAGAATTTTATCTCACCTGTGAGAAATATTTTATATTTGAGTTTCTCACAATTGCAGCCGGTATGATGGGACTTTACACATATAATTTGCGCGGGGGAGTTTTCTCGAACGCTCAGACGGGAAATATCGTAAAAATGGCTGCTGCTTTCGGGGGCTTGAATTTCGCTGAAGGGTTTTATTATTTTATTCCGTTCTGCGCATATATTCTCGGTACTGTAATATCTGAAATTTTGCCGGAAAAAGTCAGGAAGACTCATTTTATCAGGTGGGATACACTTTTAGTCGGCATAGAAATTTTCACGCTGTTACTAATCGGGTTTATTCCGTTCACTTGGCCGGATCAAATTGTGCAGGTTCTAATAAATTTTTTGTGCGCCATGCAGTTTAACACGTTCAGACAGGCAGAAGGTGTCCCAATGGCAACAACTTTTTTGACGAATCATGTAAGGCAGATAGGAATCAGTATCGCACGCGTAATAAATCATCACGAGGAAGAAAAGAAACAGGCCAAGAAAGCAATTAAGCACGCAAGATTGATAATAGCGTTTTTTGTCGGCGGCGTTGTCGTTACGTTCATGAGCAGTTTTCTGCACGAAAAAACTATTTGGCTTGCAATTATTCCGTTAAGTGTGTGCTTTTGTGTTATGCTAAGAGCTGATTTAATTTATGAACGCGCAATGTTGGATTTGAAACCTCACGGGCACTAAAATTTTTTATTATTATGTGAAAGGATGATGAGTCTAATGTCGCTATTACACCAGATTGACGCAATTTTTCATGTTATCGTTCAGTATGGAGTGCTTTTAATGGAATGTGTCGGAGTAATTATCCTGCTCGTTACTGCCGTAAAAAGTATTTGGGGTTGTCTCTGCCGTGATGAACACGTTAGACTCACTCTTGCAAAGGGTATCGCCTTATCACTTGAATTTAAGCTCGGCGGTGAAGTTCTGCGCACTGTTATTGTTCGTGAATGGAGCGAACTTGCTATACTCGGCGCAATTATAATTTTACGCGGTGCATTAACATTTTTGATTCACTGGGAAATCAAGACGGAAGAAGCAAAGAAACAGGAAAATTTTACTACCCCTCAAATTCTAGTGTAAATCTCATTCCGTCATGGCCGCAAATTGTATCAGGAAAAATTTTTTGTGCGTTCGGCAAATATTTATCAGGATCCCGAATCACCTGCGAAAAATGAGTCAAGCACAATTTTTTTACTCCTGCATTCTTGGCAATCCCTGCGGCCTGTGAAAAATTCATATGTCCGTATTCTTTCGCTTGTTCGCCCTGTGAGTCCTCACCGTAAGTTGACTCGCAAATTAATAAATCTGCATTCTTTGACTCGTTAATCAATGACTCGCACTCGCATGTATCGCCGCTGAACACAAATTTTAATCCCTTTCTTTGCGGCAGCATTACTTGTGAAGGTGTTATTATTCGTTCGTCGTCTAATATTACAGACTCGCCCTTCTGCAAAAATTTCCAGTAACTAACCGGAATATTTAAATCTCTCGCGCTGTCAGGCAAAAATTTCCCCGGACGACTCAACGTGAAGCAATAACCTTGACTCGGAACTCGGTGCACTGTCGGAAACGCTTTTAATTTCGCGTAAATCTGCCAGCCGTCTATTAAATCGCAAAGTCTTTCGGGCAGAGAATCAACTAACACTACATCAAACGAAATAAAATCCGTCAAAGTCAATATCGGCGCAAGAGCGTTATTTAATCCTTCAGGCCCCGTTATAAAAATTTTTTCCGTGCGTCCCATACAACTCATTGTCTGCAATAATCCCGGAATGCCTAAAATGTGATCCCCATGATAATGAGTCAATGCTATTATATCCGTCTTCATGAGGCTTACTCCGCATTTTCTCGCTGCCGTCTGAGTTCCCTCTCCGCAGTCAAACAAAATCGAATGTCCTTCACAAAATAAAAACGCAGACGTTAAAGCGCGTTCAGGCAACGGCAATAATGCAGATGTCCCCAAAAGTGTAATATCTATCATAAATTTTTCGCCTCACATTCACGCAAAAATTTTAGTGTTCTCGTCAATTGCTCGTCCTTGTTCACTCCCATAAGCCTTAAATCATGAGCAAATTTTAACGCCTCTCCCATTAAAGCGCCCGGTTTGACCCCGTTTATAATTAAATCTCGTCCCATTAAATATGGCTCTCTCATTCGTGAATTATACAACGCAAAAAAATTTTCTCTCTCACAGCGTCTATCACCGTAAATTATCCCAGAAAGCAGTAATAAATCACTCCCGCAAATTGAGTCATCAAAAATTTTCATGTAATCACGCTCACTGACCGCAAAATTTATTCTCTTGAGCAAATCTAACATGTTCAGAACGTATTTAATTAATTTCTCCTCACTTGTTAAACGCGTTAAAAACTTTTCCGGCAAGTCTAAATCAACACACAATGAAGCTATCATAAAATATAATTTCTCCTGCGCCGAGTCTCTTACTTCAGCAACAGAATCTATCAGCTCAAAATTTTTTATTCCGGGAAAATAATAATCTGCTTGACTCATTTCCTGTAACGCCTCGAAAAACTTAGACGGCCTCACAGCTTTTAATAACGTAATTGACAGCTCATTTATCACGCGCTCATTAGGGAGAGACTCAATATTTACCAGTGAAGCAAAATTTTTTGTCTCCGAGTCAATGTCGAAATTCAAGCACGCAGCAAAACGAGCAGCACGCAAGACTCTTAACGGGTCAGCAGTAAAAGTTTTCGAGCTCACATGCTTTATCGTTCGAGACTCTATGTCGCCGATTCCTCCGAAAAAATCAAGTATTTCACCCGTCAAGACGTCCTGCATTAAAGCATTCATCGTGAAATCACGCCTTAACGCAGCTTTGTATGCGCCTCCGTCAATGTCAACCGGCAAAGCTATATCTAAATCATAATGACGCAGTTTCATAATTTCAAAACTTGCGCCCATCGTCAGAAGCTCGCCCAGTGAGTCAAGAATCTCTGCAAGCGTCCCGGCCTCTATTCCGTGAACCTCAATATCAATATCTTTGTTTGCGAGATTCATAATTCTATCACGCACATAACCTCCGACGAAAAAAACTCTCCCGCCGGCCTCGTTGACTTTTTCTGCGATTTTGTGAGCCATTAATAAATTTTTACGACACATTTATTTTCATTAAATCAGCTTCCCCGCAAATTTGTATATCACCTGAGTCAAATTTTACTTTATAGCAGCCGTTATTGAAATCTGTTATGACACCATGTCCGTTTTTCTTGTGATTGACAGTTGAGTTAAGCTCATAAATTTGGTTATAAAAAATTTCCTCGTCAACCTGTTTATCAAAAAGTCCGAGTTTATGCTCGTTTTCATGCTGGTTTAATCCCGTGTAAGTCAAGCTCTTGTCCTCGTAGCACTTGAAATTATAAATCGCCTCGTCCATTAATTGCGAGTTAAAGACTCCCAGACTGCACAATAAATCAAAATCGCTGACGTTCAAGCCCGTTACTTTATGAAAGAGTTTAGAGTCTAACTGCGTGATAACATCCTTTAATGACTCTTCGCGCAAGTCAGTCAAGTACATAAAAATTGGTATCCGAGTATTAAACTTTATTAATTTATCGCGAATCATTTTGCGTTTCTCTCTAATTTCTTTCTCTTCCTGAGTTAATTCGCGTTTATTTGCCGGATTATCGCTATTTTTTGTGCGCTTGACGTGTTCAGACTGGTTGATTATCGCTGCGATTTCCTTATTTAGATTTCTGAACGCTTCGATATTTTCAAGTGCCCTCATTGCGTCTGGATTGTTGAATAAACGCTTTAAAGTCTCATCATCAACGTTTACAAGTAATGGAGACTGCCAACGCCGTGCTAATAACGTCGCCGATGTCCCAGAAATATAAATATCTAACACATCTTGTGCGTTAATTGGATTCATGCTCGATCCGTCATAAGCCAGAACAGGCAAAAATTTTATAAACTCGCTGACTTTTTTTTCCGGGCTGCCCTCGTCTATGTTCAATCTGCATGAATAATCCGCTACTTGCTTTAATGCCCTGTTCAACGCAAAATCAAATATATAACACTCACGCTTAATTATGTGAGTCTTGTCTGAGCCGTCCTCATCGTAAACAGTAAATGGCGACTGCACCCTAAACGCCGTCTGAAAATATGTCTCAGGACTCTGCAAATTCCGCAGCATAAAAACTCCTGACCACGCCGGCACAGTTACTCCAGTCGTTAATTTTCCGCATGAAAGAGTTATAGATTTAGTCTCGTAGGGATTGCCCATCTTTGAACGCGTAAAATCTAAAGCCTCAAGCCCTACTCCCGCTTTTGTTCCCGCACAAAGTATCACTCTGTAATCCCTGAAAAAATTATCCCGCGTCAATAAATTATACATCGCATAACACGACGCTACATCAGGCAGAAACCATAAAGTGTGATTCAAATTCTGCAAAAGCCTCACATCTGAAAACGGCATAGGAGGAAATTTATTTTTTCCCGCCATTAAGTAAGAACCGCGAATCAGATTCAGCCACTTTTGAACGCTGTCCGCATTGACAAATTCTGAGTCTTCAAGCCGCTTTGCACCGTCTTTGACAGCAAAAAATTTATTGAGGTCGAACTCGTTAAACTCTCCTTCAGCAGCAATTTTATTTATCTCGTCGGGAATCTTGTATGCCATCATAACAACGCGGGGCAATGACTCATAAGGGTTATTTTTTCCGTGCCACGACTCTTTTGCGCGCTGCTCGTCGGAATATGTCCAGCTGTAAATTTGTTCTTCTATGAACTCGCCGGAATTAAGCGCCCTAAACGGAGTACCAGATAAATATAAATAATGTCCGGCCTTTATCGGCAAAAATGACTCGTCATAAGATTCGTCAATGTCCTCTTGATTATAAAGCGCGTCAAAGTCTTGCTCGTCGTCATCATTAAATAATTTCTTCGCGTTGTCCCTCCATGCACCGTAATGGTATTCATCAAATATTATTATGTCCCAGTCTGACTCGTGTATAAATTGATTCTTGGCCTTGATTCCTCCGTTCTTATTTTTTCCGAGCAAATCTTGAAACGAGCCAAAAACTACAACCGGACGGGACTTATCAGCACATGAAAAATTTTCGTCAAACGTCAAGCCCTTATCTTGTGAGCTGTGATTCGAGATAAACTGCCAGCCTTCAAAATTTATGTGAGTCAATAAATCTTCACTCCACGCAGACTCGACAACCGGTTTGAACGTCAGCACTAAAATTTTCGTGAAGCCCATTGACCTGCAAAGCTCATAAACCGCGAAAGTTTTGCCAAATCTCATTTTAGCGTTCCATAAAAATTTTGGCCGTCTTCTGTTATTCTTTGTGTGCAGGAAATAATTTTTTGTTTTGTCAATTGCTGCCTGCTGTTCGGGTCTGAGCTTGAAATCTTTTGTGCGCCCTTCGATATTGTATGTCATGCTGCGAACGGCGATAAGAGCGGCTTTCACGTCATCGAGCGAGCATTTGAACCACTCATTTTTGCGGGAAAACTTTTTTGCTAGTACCCTGTGAATGTCTTTATCGGTGAAGGTGCTGCCGTCGGGTCTGATTGCTGGCTCGGTTAATAAAATTTTATAGTGTGCTCCGACTGTCTGAGTCTGTTCTTTGATTCTGATATCAGCGTCTCGGATGGTGTAGCCGATTTTGATATAACCGTTATTTTCTGTTACACCTGGTGTGATGTAGGCGTAAATTTTCGGGTCAGAGTGTTCATTGCGGGGAAAAAATTTTTGTCTCATAGCTGCACCTGCATGGGCTT
>JAFSXS010000003.1 GCA_017443945.1 Synergistaceae bacterium | reverse complement strand
GCAATTTGTAATTTCACAAAGGAGTCCTGAATTTATAATGAGAACAGAATTGCTGGGACAAGAAAAAAATATCGTAAAAATTAAGCTAGAAATCGAAGCCAGCGAGTTCACGAAAGCACTTAGCCGCGCATTAAATGAATTGTCAATGCAGGTAAATATTCCCGGATTCAGAAAAGGTAAAGCACCCCGCAAAATCCTTGAAATGAGATTCGGACGCGATGCAATTTATAATGAAGCTCTCGAAAAATTAATGCCCGATGAGATTCGCAAAATTGTCGAAGATTACGAGCTTGACCCAATCGACTCGCCTTCACTCAACGTAACAGAGAAAATCGAAGAAGGCAAAAACGTAATGTGCGAGCTTACATTTGAAGTGCGCCCCGAAGTCGAACTACCCGAAATTGACGGCCTCGAAATCGAAAAAGTTACAGGAGAAGTAAATGATGAAGCAGTTGACAGACTCGAAAAACGAATCAGAATCCAGCTCGCCGACATCAAACCCGCAGAACGTCCCATACAAGACGGCGATTTAGTTGACCTTGAGCTAACAATCAGAGTTACTAACCCCGACGGAACAGAAGCAGCCGAACAGCCCAAGCCCGAACCATCACACGAAAAAATTAATCTCTCCGACGAGACAATCAGACAGCCCGTCAGAGATGCATTAATCGGCAAGTCAAAAGGTGATGAAGCATTTGCAGAGTTCGACGTTGAAGAGAATCACTCCGAGAGATCTTTAGCAGGCAAGCACGTTAAATATGTGATGAAGATCGAAGAAATTTCAGAGTACATTTTGCCGGAACTCAACGAACAATTTTATAAAGACGTTTTCGGCCAGAACACCGAAATTAAGGACGAGTCAGCATTCAGAGCCAAACTCCGCGAGGACATCACAAACGAAGTCAACGAGACCAGCAAGACAGATTTGCAGAATCGCACAGTAGAATTAATCGCGAGCAAATCAAAAGTCGAGATCCCCGAAAATTTCATCACACGTCAAATGGCAGCAATGAGACACGACGACGAACACTGGGCAAAGGATAACGGAGTCGAATTAGAACAGGTCTACGCACTCGACACTGAAGAAGGCCGCAAAGGTTATGAAAAACTTTTACGCGATAGAGCAGAGACCGCCGTCAAAAATGTGTTAGTCATGGATGAATGCGCGAAAAAATTTGATGTCCACCTCGAACGCGAAGACCTCGACGCAGAATTTGAACGCAGAGCCAAACAATTAAACGTCAGCAAGGCATTTGTCGCAAAATTTTTCTACGAGCACAAAGAACAGCTCGATAGACTCACTGATGAATTACGCTGGGCAAAAATCGCGGACGTTCTTATTTCTCACATGACAGTGAAAGAAGTTAAGGAACTCTCAAAGCCAGAGTCACAGGAGAATTAATTAATGTCGTATTATATTCCTTATGTAATAGAACAAACCGGACGAGGCGAAAGAAGTTACGACATTTACAGCCGATTACTCAAGGACAGAATAATTTTTCTAGGTTCTGAGATAGTTGATGATGTCGCAAATTCTGTAGTTGCTCAATTATTATTTCTTGAGAGCGAAGACCCCGACAAGGACATAAATATTTACATCAACAGCCCCGGCGGAAGTGTCAGCGCAGGACTTGCAATTTATGACACAATGCAGTACATCAAGCCGCAGGTTTCTACAATTTGCGTGGGGTTAGCGGCAAGCATGGCAGCAGTATTACTCGCAGGAGGCGCAAAGGGTAAACGATTCGCACTTCCTAACGCGGAAATGATGATTCATCAGCCTTTAGGGGGTGCACGAGGTCAGGCAAGCGATATAGAGATTCAGGCACGAAATATTTTGCGCACGAAAGAACGCATGAACAAAATTTTAGCGTCTCACACCGGCCAGAATATAAAAACTATCGCTAAGGACACCGACAGAGATAATTACATGACAGCCGACGAAGCACTCAAATACGGCCTTATCGATAAAATAATTGAGGCTCGATAAATTATGAGCGGCAAAAAAATTATTCAGAACGACGACAGATGCTCATTTTGCGGGAAATCGCGCGCAGAAGTTGATGACATGTTCGAGGGCCCTAATGGCAACGTAAGAATCTGCGATCAATGCATAGCAGTATGTAATATTATGTTAGCGACCAAGCCCGACGAAGATAAACCGACTTTGAATTTATTTGAAGATTTGTCAGACAAGCAGGTTGATTTAACAATGGGCTACAGAAGCAATACTAAAATAGGGGACAGCATTAAGCCTAAAGATTTAAGCAATTATTTAGATCAATACGTCATAGGCCAAGCACGCGCAAAAAAAGTTGTCTCCGTTGCAGTCTATAATCATTATCAGAGAGTCAGAAATAATCTCGAAGGAAAAATAGATCCTGATGTAGAGCTGCAAAAAAGTAATGTCCTCTTACTTGGCCCGACAGGATCCGGAAAAACTTTAATCGCACAGACTCTCGCGCGAAAATTGAACGTTCCTTTTGCCATTGCAGACGCTACTACATTGACTGAAGCGGGCTATGTCGGTGAAGATGTCGAAAATATTTTAGTCCGTTTACTTCAGGCAGCTAATAACGATTTGCAGGCAGCAGAACGCGGAATTATTTATCTCGACGAAATTGACAAGATCACGCGAAAATCTGAGTCAGCCTCAATCACGCGCGATGTATCAGGCGAAGGAGTCCAGCAGGCATTATTGAAGATTCTTGAGGGCACACTCTCGAACATTCCGCCCAAAGGAGGACGCAAACACCCTCAACAGGAATTTATACAGATTAACACGCAAAATATTTTATTTATCTGCGGAGGAGCTTTTGACGGACTCGAACCCATTATCGCGCGTAGAGAGCTGCAAAAATCTATGGGATTCGGCGGTGAACTAGCAAAGAAATCCGGAAGTTATGAAATCTTAAGCAAAGTACAGCCGGAAGATCTTGTAACTTATGGATTTATCCCGGAGCTTGTAGGACGACTTCCCGTTTTTGTTGCGCTTGAGGAACTCGACAAAGAGGCATTTATAAAAATTTTGCAGGAACCCAAGAACGCACTTGTCAAGCAGTACACGAAAATTTTAGAGATGGACGGAGTAAGACTCGAATTTACCCCCGAAGCTCTTGATTTAATTGCTGAACTTGCAGTAAAGAAAAAGACCGGTGCTAGAGGTTTGCGCGCAATTATGGAAAACTTAATGCTTGATTTAGAGTTCGAGATGCCTTCATTGCCTGACTCTGAAAAACGCGGGAAAAAATTAGTTATTACTCCCGAATTTGTGCGGAATAATAAAATCTCAATAGATAATTTGCTTCATGAGTAATAAAATTTTTGTCAAATCCCGGCTTGAGGCTTCATGTTTCACGCCGGGGCAGCTTTTGCAGGAAGACTCAAATTTGCCGGAAATCGCCATTGCAGGACGTTCGAACGTGGGCAAGTCATCATTAATTAATGCGTTATTAGGCACGAGACTCGCTAAAACAGGACAGACCCCCGGCAAGACTCGCAGTATAAATTTTTATCGTGTCGAGACAAGAGAAAATTTTGCGTTAAGACTCGTGGATTTGCCCGGCTATGGTTATGCGTCGAGAAGTAAAACAGAGCGTAACTCATGGCAAAAACTTGTGTCAGCTTACATGAATAATAGAGAGACTCTAAAACTTGTCTGCCACCTTGTAGACTTCAGGCACGGACTATTAGCAAACGATAAAGAGTTACAGGAATATATAAATTTGTCGGGAAAAAATATTTTCGTTGTCTTCACTAAGGCTGACAAGATAGCTCACGGAAAATGGAAGACCACGCGCGAAAGTTATATACGCGATAAATTATATTCTGTTGATGTGCCTGCGATAACGTCATCGGAAAAGGGCGAAGGAATTAACGAATTAAGCGAATTTATAGTAAACTTCTTGAATAAATAAATCCCGGAAGACTCATATAATCTATCCGGGAAAAATTTTTATCCTCTCATGACTTCAAGTGCGCTGTTCCACATATCGCGGCCGGTTGTAACGACGCTTAAATTTGCCTCATATGCACGGCTTGCGACTAACATATCAGTCATTTCACGAACTAAATTTACATTTGGATATGCGACATAACCTTGTTCGTTTGCGTCGGGGTGATCTGGTTGGTAAGTCATTCTAGGTGCGCCGTTATCTTCAGTTATGCCGATGACTCTAACTCCGCCGATGTCGTGATAACCGTCAAGAGTCTCGTCAAGCATTTCCGCGAAAACCGGAACACGCCGCTTATATGGCCCTCCTGCTTTTGTGCGCGTTGTGTTGATATTTGCTAAGTTTGACGAAATTGTGTCCATCCAGAGTCTATGTGCAGTTAAAGAACTTCCGGCTATTTCCATGCTGTCAAAGATTCGCATAATTTCCCGCCTCCTTTAATAAATTTATCTGCCTGCGATGACACTTCTTAACGTTGCATTTTTGCTCGTAGCTATACGCATGAAAGCACTATACATCATGCGGGTTTCAGCAAGTATAGCCATTTCACGTTCTGGGTCTACGTTATTCATGTCTAATCTATATTGTTCGTCCATAATTTTTATATCTGCTGCATGAACGTCGCTGATTTTCAACGGTGCTGAAGGAATGTGCGCCGCGTCTGTTACTGTCATGTGTAAATGTTTATCTTGCTCCATAACTTTTTTGAGCTGATCTTCAAATGAGACATTATGACGTGCGTAACCTGGTGTATTAGCGTTTGCTACGTTTTTAGTTACGGCGTTGAATCTTTTCGCGAGAGATTCGGACTCTTTTGCTATCACGTCCCAAGTATAATCGCTTAACATGATTTAATTCTCACTCCTTTTGCGAAATATTATACAACAATGAACTACTCCGTCTATAGAGGCTGGAGCTTCCTAATTCTACGAGGCTGCATTCTGTTTTTCATCAGCGTGTCTTACGTCCTCTCCAAAGGCGTTAATTCCCTGCGTCCCACAGGTACTATATTTCTTTTGGGCGCGTTCCTCCTTCTTTCAGATCGACATTCGTTTCGCTCTCCTAGCGGCTGGGGCGGTGAACATTATCTCCAGAGGCGTAATTTCCTAGCTTGCCCAGTGGTATATCTTTCGCTTTTCTCTTATTGTCTTCTGCTCTATCCAGATATTTCAACGTGCCGCCCCGTATATCTGGTCTACAACGAGCATTGGAGGAATTATACAGAACTAAATTAATTAGCGCAATTTATCTCCCACCTATAGAGATAATCGTCTTCTTGCGGGTTACAATAAAAAAATTCCCGGCCTCACGTTCAAGACCGGGACAAAATTTTTATTTCTTTACGCCTTTATTGCTTCGATTCTGCCGGGATAAGCTGCTATTGCCTGCTTGAGAATATTTAACGCCTTCTCTAAATCTTCTTTCTTGAGGACGTAAGCTATTCTCATTTCGTTAATGCCTTGATCCGGGTTCGCGTAAAATCCATTGCCGGGAGCTGCCATTGTTGTCTCGCCGTTAATGTCGAAATTCTGAAGCATCCAAATAATAAATTTCTCGGAACTGTCTAACATCGGGAATTTTACCATTGTGTAAAACGCGCCTTCAGGTTCGTGGCAGATTGTGCCGTCAATAGCTTTTAATCCCTGATAAAGTACATCGCGTCTCATCTTGTATTCTTTGTTGACTTCTTCGAGATAGCTTTTAGGAGTCTTATATAATTCCGTAGCTGCTATTTGTTCAAGTGAAGAGACACTTAACCGGCCTTGACATAATTTCATGGCTTCAGCGAGAAAATCTTTATTCTTTATTGCAATGCAGCCTATACGAGCACCGCACGCACTGTAACGCTTAGAAACCGAGTCGACCATTATGACTCTGTCCTGCGCGTCCTTGATAGAACCAAAGCTCACAAAATCGCCGTCGTTATATCTAAATTCGCGGTAAACTTCATCAGCAATAATGAAAATATCATGTTTCTTCGCGAGCCTGCAAATCATTCCGACTTCATCAGGTGTGTAAAGAACGCCGGTCGGGTTGCATGGGTGAGACATCCAGATTGCGCGAGTCTTTGAAGTAATCAAGCCTTCTATAACATTTTCGGGCGGCAAATGATAACCGTTTTCTGCTGTTGTAGGAATCGGCCTTAACTTAGCGAGCGCACAATTTGCAAAAGTATTATAATTCGCGTAAAAAGGTTCAGGGACGAGAATCTCATCGCCGGGATCACATAAAATCATGACAGCAAACGAGAGAGCTTCACTACCTCCGCACGTTACATAAATATCATTTCTATCGTAGGGGACTCCTATTCCGTGATAATATGCGCTCATTGCGTCGCGTAATTCGGGGATTCCCTGTGAAGTTGCATAAGCTACTGTTGCGGGATGAAATTTTTTTATCGCCTCAAAATATCCGTCCGGAGTCTTTATATCCGGCTGGCCTATGTTCAAGTGCAAGACTCTTTTGCCCTTAGCTTTTACCTCGTCAGCATATGGGATTAATCGTCTTATCGGCGAAAATCTTAACGCTTTTATTCTGTCGGAGAAGTGCATAAATTATCGACCTCCTTAAAAAATTTATTTTGCTTTACCCTGATTCGCGACTGCTGCTTGAGCCTTTGCTATTGCTTCTGCGTCACCCAAATATCTGTGTGATTTCGGAGTCATATCGTCGTTAAGCTCATAAAGTAACGGGACTCCAGTCGGTATGTTAAGTTCGAGAATATCTTTCTCTGAAACGTTGTCGAGATATTTAACGAGTGCGCGCAAAGAATTTCCGTGAGCAGCAATAATAATTTTTTTGCCGGACTTTATTGCGGGAACAATTGAATCCTGCCAGAAAGGAACGACTCTCGCGACTGTATCCGCAAGACATTCAGTTAAGGGCAGTTCTGAATCGCTGAGACCTGCATATCTCGGATCATGGCCGGGGTATCTCTCGTCTGATTTCTCTAGGACAGGCGGCGGAACATCATAACTTCTGCGCCAAATTTTTACTTGAGCATCACCGAATTTTGCTGCTGTGTCGGCCTTGTTGAGTCCCTGCAAAGCTCCGTAATGACGCTCGTTTAATTTCCATGAGTGCTGAATCGGTATCCACATTAAGTCCATTTCTTCGAGAACAAGCCAGAGAGTCTTTATTGCCCTCTTCAACACTGAAGTAAACGCGTAATCAAATTTGAATCCTTCAGCCTTTAATAATTTTCCGGCCTCGCGAGCTTCGTTGATACCTTTTTCTGATAATGGAACGTCTGTCCAGCCTGTGAATCTGTTTTCCTTGTTCCATGCGCTTTCACCGTGTCTGATTAATACGATCTGATACATAAAAATTTTGCCTCCTTTAATATAATTTGCTGCTAGATTATCAGAAAGTTTGCAAAATTTAAAGCCCTGTCAAAGTTTTCTGCGCGTTATAAACACAGATAGGCAAGAAATTTTTTCTTCAGCATTATTAACCCGTTCAAATCTCTGTATGTTGCGTAAATTCTTGATTTAATATCGTCCGCGAATTGTTATAATAATACGCGTTAAATTACATGATAAGGAGAAAAATTTTTTATCTCATAATGGAATCTAATATCAATAATTACGGCGCAGAAAGTATCAAAGTTCTTGAAGGTCTCGAAGCAGTACGCAAACGTCCCGGAATGTATATCGGCGATACAGTTGCGCGCGGTCTTCATCATTTAGTCTATGAAGTTGTAGATAATTCCGTCGATGAAGCTATGGCGGGATTTTGCGATCATATTCAAGTTACTATACACACCGACGAGAGCATAACTGTGCAGGATAACGGCCGAGGCATTCCTACAGATCCTCACCCTTATAACGGCCGGCCAACTAGTGAAGTTGTATTAACTGTCCTGCACGCGGGCGGAAAATTCGGCGATGGAGCTTATAAAGTCTCCGGAGGTCTTCACGGTGTCGGAGTCTCTGTCGTTAATGCTTTGTCAGAATGGTTAGTCATCACTATTGCACGCGACGGAATCGAGAAGACTCAAAGATTTGAGCGCGGAATCCCTGTAACTGACCTTACAACAGGAAATAAAGCAGATTGGCGCGGAACAAAGATTCATTACATGCCCGACAGTGAAATATTTGAAGATGTTCATCATTCGTTAGACACGTTAAAGAGTCGTTTTCGCGAGCTTGCATACTTGAATCCAGGATTAAAAATTTCTGTTCATGACGAACGCACTAACGAAAGCAGAGAATATTATTTCACGGGCGGTATAGGCGCATTTGTGCAATACATAGACAAGGACAGAAACGCGTTATTTGCAGATCCCATTGTTTTATCAGGAACGCGCGATAATATTTCGATTGATGCAGCTTTGCAATATAACGACGGCTATCAGGAACATATTTATACATACGCAAATTTGATTAACACGATAGAGGGCGGGACTCACTTAGCAGGATTCAGATCGGCATTGACACGGGCAATTAACGAGGCCGCACGAAAAAATAAAGTCTTGAAGGAAAAAGAAGAGAATTTATCAGGCGAAGACTTGAAAGAGGGCTTAACCTGCGTATTATCCGTTAAATTAAGTGAACCGCAATTTGAGGGCCAGACAAAAACTAAGCTGGGAAATAGTGAAGTTCGCGGAGCTGTTGACTCACTAATATATGAAGGACTCTTAGCAGCATTTGAGGACAAACCCGAAATTATTAGGCCCATCGTAGAAAAGGCTTTACGCGCAAGGCATGCAAGAGAAGCAGCAAAGAGAGCTCGTGAACTCGTCCGCAAGGGTGCAATGTCAGGGATGACTCTTCCCGGAAAATTAGCAGATTGTTCATCAAAGCACGCAGAGAATACAGAATTATACATAGTCGAGGGCGATAGTGCAGGAGGCAGCGCAAAACAAGGCCGCGACAGAACGTTTCAAGCGATATTGCCGTTACGCGGGAAGATTCTTAACGTCGAGAAAGCCCAAATGAATAAAATGTTAGCTAATAAAGAAATTCAGACGATTATTACTGCACTCGGCTGCGGAATCGGTGCGGAATTTGACGCAACAAAACTGCGTTATCACAAAATTATCATCATGACAGATGCAGACGTTGACGGAGCTCACATAAGCACACTTTTGCTGACATTCTTTTATCGTCATATGCCTGAGCTTTTATCGCATGGATATTTATATTTAGCTCAACCGCCTTTGTATCGCGTTCAATGCGGAAAAACTGTAAATTACTGCTACACTGATAAAGAATTGCGTTATCACGTCGACAGCGCGTCAGATCCCAGCAAAGTAACTGTACAGCGTTATAAAGGTCTCGGCGAAATGAATCCCGAACAGTTATGGGAAACAACTATGAATCCAGAAAATAGAATCTTAAAGCAGATAGACCTTGATGATAATTTGCTTGCTGATGAATGGTTTGATATTTTGATGGGCGATGACGTTAAGCCGCGCAGAGAATTTATCGAGACACACGCTCATGAAGTTAAAAATCTTGACGTTTAATGCAAAATGTGCTAAACGTTGCGGAATTTATCGCCGATATTAAGTGCAGTGAGTGAGAAAGAAAAAATTTCAGGAGGAATATAAAAATGGTAAACAGCAATAACGCTCAATTTACATATCAGGCCACGCGAATCACAACCGCAACGAAAGAACAGCTCTTATTAATCACGTACGACATCGGGATCAAAGCATGTCACGCGGCAGAAAATGCAATGCTCGGCAAAAACGGCGGTTCACCTGACTACGATTTAGCAAACAGGGAAAATATACGCGCTCAGGAAGTTATACGCGAACTTATGGTAACTCTTAATCGCGATAAGGGCGGAGAAATGGCCGATAAATTAATGCAGCTTTATGAATACATGTATCAATTATTAGTTGATGCTAACATGAAGAAAGAACCCGACAATATTAGAGTCGTGCGCGGAATGCTCGAAGAATTAAAAGCTACGTGGGAAAGCGCATTAGTGCAGCTCTTGCAGGAATATCAAGCAGCCCACCCCGAAGATAAAGATTTGCAGAACGCGATTTTAGAGCTTGAGGGCAAGAAACCGGAATCAGCACCAACAAAACCGGCAGCACCGACTCAGACAGCATACAAAGCAGCAGCACCCGCAAAGACAGCCAAAGCCGGAGGTTTCACGCTTGCAGGATAACAGCAGCATATTAACGCAGGCAAAGCAGTTAATTTCACGCGAAATAACACTTTGTAAAACATTACGGGCGATGATCTCTAGGGAACTTGAGGCCATTGCCCTTGATGGCGATACAGACGAATTATTCAGGCTCGCACCTAAGAAGGACGAAATTATTTCACAACTTCAATTACTCGCTGATTCATGGCGTGATTTGCTTTATAGTTCGGGACTCTCAGAACTTCATGACCCAGTCAATAATAATACACCTGAAGGCTTCGGAGCGAAAATTTTAGCTTTATATCCTGAAGACTCAGAGTTACGCGCATTAGTTCAGGAGACCCGCGAAATTTCAGAAGACATAATCAGCGCACAAAACGAGGCAATAAATCAATTAAAGCAGCATTCAGACGGGCTAAGGTCAAAAATTTCAGAACGTAAAGCAATGCACCGGGCCGCCGCAAGATATTCACGTATGGGAGGAGCGTTTTATTAGATGAGAAAATTTTTATTGTCAGCAGTTATATTATTATTGTTCGTAAATTTTTCGTTTGCAGCAGATAAAGATAACAGCACAACTCTTGAACGTGAACGCGAAATCGGCCTCAAAGCAATTAAGCAAATCGAAGAACAATGGCCAATAATTACAGATCCTGCAATAACTTCAAGACTTGAGATGATTCTAAACAAGTTAGAGCCCTTCATGGAACGCAGAATAAATTGGGAAGTAAGACTCGTCAAGACAGAAAATTTGAACGCGTTTTGCTTGCCGGGGGGATTTATTTTTTTCACGACTGGAATCGTTGAAGCCCTCAAGACTGACTCAGAATTAGCGGCAGTTATGGCACATGAAATGATTCACGCGGATCAAAGGCATTCTTTACGCATGGCAGCTGACACGAACAAAGTAAATATTGCTACATTAGCTGCTATGATATTAGGTATCGGAACAGGAGCGGGCGCACCGATAGTTCTTGCGAGTCTTGCGCAGATTGCGATAACTAGTTCTTATACTCTCGAACTTGAGAAGGAAGCTGACAGACTCGGACTTGAAGCTCTCATAAAGTCAGGTTATTCGCCTACTGGGATGATTACACTTTTTGAGCGTTTTATGGCCGAAGAATACAAGCAGCCGATAATTGAATATGGAATCTACATGAATCACCCCGGAACACAAGACAGACTCGCCGACGCAGTAAAAATTTTGCACGATAGAAAAATTCCCATTGAGCGCAAATATCCGCTTGGACTCTTACGCACTGACATAAAAGAAAATAACGTGAATGCGCAATTAACTATTGACGGCGTTGTTGTTGCTAAAGGATTGAAGACTCCGGAGTCGCGCACGATTTTGCGTCAGATTCGTGAAGCTCTCGACAAATATTTACAACTTGAACTCGCACCCTATGAGATTCACGTCGTAAACGGAGCATTATACATCGGCAATAATTTTATATCCGGCACTGTGAACGGCGTTACGAGTCCCACTGAACTGCGCGCAAATTTATTAAAGGCTGTGAACTTAGCGAGGGCAAAGCACCCTACTTCAAAATTTTTCAAGTGATTTATATTGCAACCCAAATATTTTTTTTCTTTAGCTAATGATTTATTGATTTATTATTGTGTAAATAAATTTTTTAGCGATAAGAAAAATTTTTTATCTGTTAATACTTGCGAATACTGAAAAATTTAAAACTTTTTGTATCAGTAAAAGTATTAGTACAATAAATTTCTTACTGGAAAATATTTCGAAAAGTTTTCGTGAATAATTATAAAATTTTTGCATGTGCACGCGGTTGTGTGAAATTATAAATTTATTGCATCAAGTGCGTTAACTATATCACATTTCCAGAAAAAATTATCAGCGTTTGACGCAAATAAATTCACGTGATAGAATGCCCCTTGTTAGCAAAATAATACCGGGGCGTAGCGCAGTCTGGCGAGCGCGCATGGTTCGGGTCCATGAGGCCGGAGGTTCGAATCCTCTCGCCCCGATTGTAAGAGAGAGTCAGCAGGAAATAAAATTTTTCTCTGACTCTTTTATTTATTTGCGCTATATTAATTGCAAGAGTCATTTTATCGCGCTAAAAAAATTTTTTCCGCCGTTATAATGTTTAATGGTGTATTATTTACAGAATTTATTTTATCGGGAGGATCTATTACACTTTGAATTTGTTTAAGAAATTAATTTTATTTACAGCAATATTTTTATTCTCGACTTCTACCACTTTATACGCAAAACAATCACGCAGCAATTACGACGTAATAATCGCAGGAGCAGGAACAGGGGGAATTTCTGCCGCAATACAAGCAGCTAGAATGGGAGCATCCGTCCTCGTCGTAGAACCTTCTTCAATGATAGGCGGTCAGGCAATCGCAGCAGGAGTCTCAACAATTGACGATATGAGCAGGCAAAAAAGCGGAATTTATCTCGAATTCTTTAACCGCCTGAAAAATTATTATGACTCACGCGGCAAATCAATGGGCACATGTTACTGGACATCGCAGGCAGAAGCATTCGAACCCAGAATCGGCCGCGAAATTTTAATGGACATGGTAAACGACGCACGACGCAAGGGAACTCTTGATTTAATGCTGAACTCGGAAATTATAAGCGTTCAACAAGACGATAAAAAAATTTCGGGCGTTACAGTAAGAACTCAATCAGGCACACAAAATTATCACTGCAAAACTTTAATCGATGCTACAGAATACGGCGACATTTTACCCTTAGCAAAAATAAATTACAGAGTCGGAAATTCCGAAGCAAAATTTTATAACCAGGACTCAATGATTCAAGATATAACCTGGACAGCCGTTATACGCAAATATCCCGCAGGAGTCCCCGCAAATTTACGGCCTTTATCGCCTTTGCCCGGTTATGAACTCGCGAAAAGAAATTATGAGTCATTTGTCAGCGCAGACGGTTTTAATTTCAGAAACGTTTTCCCGATCGAGACTCCTGTAAATTTTATGACTCACAACGCTTATAGAGGACTCCCGGACTCGTCAACTCCTTACAGCTATGACGCAGACGCATCTCACAGAATTTATATCTCTAAAACCGGAGTCAACTGGGCAAATGATTACCCCGGCACTTACGGCTGGCACGGCAAACGAGGACTCCCCGCTGATTATCTCGAAGACAGAGTTTTACGCCTGCAAATAGAACGCGACGCACTAATAAAGACTCTCAACTTCATTTATTACATACAAAACGAACTCGGCGAAGAATGGTCAGTAGCTGATGATGAATATTATAATGAAATTCTACCTGAAGCAGCACGCAGTCTCCCCTATGAATGGCAGGAAATAGCGCGGAGAATGCCGCCGATTCCATATGTACGCGAGTCAAGAAGGATTATAGGCAAATATACTCTCACATCTCACGAGCTTTTGCAGAATTCTTTAAGCTACAGAGACGGACACACAAGCCACGAATTTTATGACGCAATCGCAATCGGAGGCTACATTTTAGACCTTCACGGAGCAGCTACAGACGCAGATATGGAATGGGAATTCAACGAGAAAATGAATTTTATGATAATTAATCGTCCAAGAGGCCCGTTTCAAGTTCCATTGCGCATATTAATCCCTGAAGGAATCGACGGACTAATCGCAGCAGAGAAAAATTTATCAATGACACGACTCACCGCCGGAGCTTTACGACTTCAGCCAATAACAATGATGACCGGTCAAGCAGCAGGAGCTTTAGCAGCTTTGAGCGCACACGACAACAAACCGCCGAAATTGATTCATCCTATGCGTGTACAATGGGCATTATTGAACGCAGGAGTCAATTTATCGCTATGCAAATATTCTGATGTTCCGCCCGAACACCCGCTCAATAAAACTATACAAATTTCAAATATGTACGGATTCTTAATCCCGAATGAATATCCTCATGCACCGTCATATAATATTGAAGATCGCGACGACCCTGTTTTAGCAATGGCACTTATTCGAGGTCATGACAAAGGCGTTTTCGGTGTTGATGAACTCATAACACGACGGGACGCAAAAGAATTAATCAACAAGGCGCAAAAATGTCTTGTAACTGAACACGGCGACTCAGGACTTGTTAATAAACTCGATAATTATATTTCGCGCGGAGATTTCATTAAAGCAATTTGTGAAGCACTCCCGAAAATTTCAGAAGCTCCCAAACTTGCACG
>JAFSXS010000002.1 GCA_017443945.1 Synergistaceae bacterium | reverse complement strand
TGGGAAGAATGAATTTATAAGCGCGATAAATTATTTGCATTAAAGTCTTTCGGAAACACACATTTATAATTACGGGTGGGGAAAAAGAGCGCGAGAAAAAACGGGTTTTAGGGGTTTTGTCTCGCACACGTACAACAAATTTTTATAAATATTCAAGTTTTTAGCTCAACAAAAATATTTTGTCATGGTTTTCCGAAAATGTTTATTGTAAATGTATATAGAAAATTAAGTGCGTTGACTATATAAACTATGTGCTAATATTATTTGCCAGTATAAAATTTTATAAGGAGGAATTATCCGTGAAAAAAATAGCAGTTATCCCCGGCGACGGCATAGGCCCGGAAGTCATTGGCGCGACTCTTGAAGTGTTAGAACGCGTCGGAAAATTCGAATTTCAAAGTGTCGCAATGGGAGGCAACGCAATAGATAAATACGGCGAACCTTTACCGGCTGAGAGTCTCAAAATTTGTCAGGACTCAGACGCTACACTATTAGGCGCAGTAGGAGGACCGAAATGGGACAATCAACCTCCCGAAAAACGCCCCGAAAAAGGTTTACTGGGAATACGTGCAGGATTGAAAGTTTTTGCGAATATAAGACCTGCGAAAATTTTTGCTCCCCTCGCTGGTGCCTGCCCATTACGCAAAGACATTGCAGAAAAGGGAATAGATTTTATTATAGTTCGTGAGTTGACGGGCGGAATTTATTTCGGCGAACATAAATATTTTACGACTCCTGAGGGCGAACGCGCAGCAAGTGATTTAATGCAGTACTCCGAACACGAAATCAGGCGCATAGCTCATGTAGCTTTCAAAATGGCAATGGGACGGCGAAAAATTGTTACTTCCGTTGACAAAGCAAATATCTTGAACACTTCACGATTCTGGCGCGAAATTGTCGAGGATGTCGCGAAAGATTACCCCGAAGTCAAATTAAATCATTTATACGTCGATAATGCGTCAATGCAGTTAATTCGAGTCCCTTCAGAATTTGACGTTATTGTAACAGAAAATACTTTCGGCGATATTCTTTCAGATGAAGCGAGTCAAATCGTAGGTTCTATCGGAATGATTCCCAGCGCTAGTTTAGGTGAAGACAATCGCGGACTATATGAACCTATTCACGGTTCAGCCCCTGATATTGCAGGTCAAGACAAAGCTAATCCGATCGGGACAATTTTAGCAGGTGCTATGATGCTGCGTTATAGCTTTAACATGAATAATGAAGCTGACAAAATAGAGAATGCCGTTGATGAAGTTTTGCGCGAAGGTTTGCGGACTCCTGATATTTACACTGAAGGCACGAAATTAATTACAGGCTCGCAAATGAAAGCAGCGATAATCTCTAAGTTGTAGAGCAAAGAAATTTTTTGTGCTATAATGCGTCTGTTGTGTGGAAACGTGGCCGAGCGGTCGAAGGCGTGCGCTTGGAGAGCGTAAGAGCAGAAATGCTCCCAGAGTTCGAATCTCTGCGTTTCCGTTGTTGATAAAAGCTCCCCCGATTGAGTTCAGGAGAGCTAATTTTTTAGTTGCTGCAATCATAAACAAATGCCGGCGGAATATTGAACATCACAAAACGAGTCTTGATCTTCGCAAATTTTTTCTGCAAAACGTGCCGCATTATCGATGAATACTGATACGCGACGAAATGTCCTCCCGGTTTGAGAGCTTTTACTACAGCGTCAAGGATTCTAACTGTCATTTTTCGCGGCAAAACAGTAAACGGAAGACTCGATATTACGTAATCAAGTTGATTTATTCCGAATTCCTGCATGTGAGTTATTAATTTCTGAGCGTCGCTGTGAAGTGTTAATCCCCCGTGCGAGTGGTGCTCGTCCTTGATTAATTTTTGCAGATCAGGATCTATCTCGAAGACTAAAATTTTTGCGTCAGGTTTTGCACGTTTGACTATTTCGCGCGTAAATACTCCCGTTCCTGCGCCTAATTCTGCTATAAAATTTGCGTTTTCCCAGTCAACCCGGTCTAACATTGCACGTGTCAAAAATTTTGAACTCGGTGTAACGCTGCCGATTCTGCCGGGCGATTTTGCAAAGCGTTTCAGGAATATAAATTTTTCTCTGAAGTGCATTTGTATTTTCCCCCAAAATTAATTTACTTGCTATTATTATACAGGTGAGATTATATTTTGCTTGATTAATTTATAATTTTTCCGCGTATAACATGTTGAAATTGTATCAAAATTTTTATAATCCCGCAGGCAGTCAGTCTCCTGTACGTCCAGGCAGCTAGATTCTATTTTCCGTGCCAATAATGCAAATATTCACTGAGACAAAACTTAATTTTATGGTATATTATTTGTAAATAAAATTTTTAAGGAGGTTATCTCAAATTGAGAATGTTAAAAAGTGTTTTACTTGCTGCAGTCATTATTTCAATGGCTGTTCCGGTTTATGCAGGAATCCAGCCTTCAAATTCTTCATTCATAACTAGGCACACCCCCCCCCCCCAAGTTTCCATTGCTGCTGACAGCGGTCTCCCAGTGTCTTATGATTTAAGAGATTACGGCAGAATACCTCCAATCAGGGAGCAAAATCCTTGGGGAACATGCTGGTCATTTGCTGCCTTGAGTTCCGTTGAAAGCAATTATTTGACGCGATTGTTAAGTGATGACGAATATGCAAAGGTTGCAAATTTTGCGGGTGAACTTGCCGACTCAAGAGATGTAAACTTTTCTCCGCTTCATTTGGCCTGGTTTGCAAAAAATGACGCTGACAGAACCAGAGCTATTTTTACTAATGCCGACACAGAGGAAAAAGCCTGGGCTAATTCAATGTCGGGTACTGATTCTGGAGCGATCTTTGAGGGAGGATTTCCTAATGTGAGTCTGGCTTATTTTACACGACTTGACGGCCCGATATTGGAAACGGATATGCCCTATTTTTCTTATGAATTTATCAATGAAATGGGATATTCAAAGGATATATGGCTAACGTTAAAGCAAAACAATGCTTGTCCCTTGTATCGTGAATTTTATTCTTTAGCAATATTGAAAGATGTAGTTAGTCCGGATAAAATACCTTCAGTATCTAATACAGCTAATATTGCCGGAGGAAGCTTTGACGTGAAACTTAGGCTTACTGATGCGTTGTTCGGTTCTAAAGTAACTACGGGAATAGTTATAGGAGCGCGTGATGATATTGATGCAACGGATTCTGTATTAAGACCTGATCCGGCAATGACGAAACGTTTAATAATGCAGTACGGCGCAGTTGAAATGTGCTATTTGGCAATTCATAACGAAGCATATCTAAATCGTCCCAATCATGCCTTTTATTATGACGGAAAAGATAATGTTTCCGTAAATCATGCCGTAGCAATAATAGGATGGGACGATAATTACCCAAAAGAAAATTTCAATGAAGCTCATCGGCCTAAGATTAACGGTGCGTGGCTTGTCCGTAATAACTGGAATACAGATTGGCCAAATCCTGAAGACAAAGTTACTGGTAACCCTGACGGCGGATATTTCTGGCTTACATACGAGCAGCCTATCCAATTAACTTTAGCCTATATTGTTGAAGACATGCCCGAAAATATTAGAGTCTACGAACATGATCCGATGGGATATTGCAAAGAAGCAGGTTATAAGGACAATAAAACCGCATGGGCAGCCAACGCCTTCAAAGTAAAATCAAGCGGTGAAAGACTTGAAGGTATTTCATTCTATACAACCGACAGCAATGCAAAAGTAGAATGGACAATTTATACTCAGGCTGATAGACCGGCTATAGTACCCTATGATGACACTGCTA
Source organism: Synergistaceae bacterium (assembly GCA_017443945.1). Taxonomy (NCBI): domain Bacteria; kingdom Thermotogati; phylum Synergistota; class Synergistia; order Synergistales; family Synergistaceae; species Synergistaceae bacterium. Next base: position 23,256 of record JAFSXS010000002.1, on the reverse strand, counting down.
AAATAATTTTGTCAGGCTCGGACACTTTTGAATATCCCGGCTATCACACCGTTAAATTTTCAGGTTCAGATCAGAAATCTTTGACTAAGGGCGAATATTTTACAGTGGTCTTGAAGATTACGAACTCAGAATATTACTGCCCTGTTGCTGTCGAAGTTAAAATCAAAGGATATTCAAATTTTGCTGCTGTCCACGATTTTGAGAGCTGGTTTTCGGCAGACGGCGAGAACTGGGAAGACGGGACTTCTACATACTTAGAGGAAACGGACTCGACGACCGGAACAGTAACACTAATGCAGACTCCGATGAATGCTTGTATAAAAGCCTTCACGATTGATGATAACCCTTCAGATTCAGAGGCTGATCCTGTTAAAGATTTAATTATGTACAAGCTGGTTAATGATTTTCCTGCGTCCACGAAAGCTAATATTTCAGTTCCTGACCGTCCTGTGTCCGGAAGATTCATTTTAGCTGTAAAATCTGTAAACGCAGAGGGTAAGCCTACTGCTTGTTTTGATGATGGAACGGAAGTTACTTTTTATCTTGTGAACAAAGATATGGCGAGTATTTATGTATCGTCAAAAGATACGACTATTCCGAACGAAATGGGACTTCTTCAGCTTGATAGTGTCGAATACAAAAGTTTATTTGAAAATGGTTACGAACCTGATGAATATTGGAAAACGTCAAGCGATAAATTTAAAGTTTACGGCGTTGAATATCCTGTGTACGGGCCGTTTGTCTCTACTGCTGCAATGAGCCTCTTTTATCTTAATGTCGATCAACTTGAATACGGCGGAAGCTCCATAAAAGATGACGGCATGTGGGGAGCAATACCTGACGGAACATATGATGTAATTTTCTTCGAGAGCGGCGACGCAAATCCATTCAAAGCCTGTATAACGCTGCAACTTGCGGGAACAACTCCCAAAACTGCTGGAATGGTAAAGAATGCAGAACTTACAGAAGAAAGCCTTAACAAAATGAGACTATCTCTCGGTCTTGACTCTTCAGAGACTGTCTGGTTTGTTCCTAATGGAATGTGGAACGGTGCTAACAATATCGACGATTTAACCGATGCACAGAAAAATTTAATTCCCAGCACTCAGACTATCCAGCTTGCATTACCTACGATAGGGGTTACTGAATCGGCCGCAAATTTTTATTATGTATTCGCAGTTCCGAGAAATATTTTGACTAATGCCAAACTCGTTGAGGGAGACGAAATATTTTTACACTTACTGCCGGATAACGGGTCAGGCGGAGTCGAATTAAGCGCAGAATCGGAAAATTATAAATTCTTTGACGATGACGGAAATGTTATAACAAGAGTACCTGCTGAAGGCGATATTAATGTTGCTGTGTATCTTGAAAAAGGGACTTATATTCCTGTAATATCGACTTCAAACTCGGAGGCTGATGACGGCGACACTGACACTGACGATGACAGCGATAAAGAAAGTTCGCAATACTCAGGCGGCGGCAGTTCGGGCTGTAATATTGGCTTGAATGCGGCGTTAATTATGCTTGCCGGAATTTCGTTAACAAATTTCATAAGAAAAATCAGGTAATACTGAAATCTAATTTTGCTTCCCTCGTGTGTTATCATGACGGGGGAATTTTTTCATTGCAGGAGGTTTATTCATGAAAAAATTATTATATTGCGGAGGCCGTAATTATTTAAGCAGAGCGAACTGACAAAGGTTATCAGGGTATCAGAAAGATTCATAAAAATAGTCTTCATCCAATTAAAACCAGAAAAAAAGTTCCACTCACTGATAATCAGAAAGCATATAATCCGCTTAAGATTTGTCATAGAGCGAGTAAACGGCATTCTTAAACGCTTTTAGGATATTATCATCATATAGAAATTCACCTAAAAATTTACTTTCCGAAAGTGTTTGTTATGAATATCTCGTCAGAAAATTTGCGGACGACATCGGCCACACAGCACAGGAATTTTACACTAAATGCACTGTAGTATGGATAATAGTCAATAAAGTGGACATAAAAAACTAAAATTAGTTAATTTTTTGTCCCAAATTCTGCTTCTTTCTCATTTAGGAGAAAGTCCATTATTAGCACTATGAGGACGTTTAGTATTATAAAATCCTATAGACTGCTTTACGTCTTTTAATTGCAAAAACTTTCGCCTACTTATTTCCTATTTTTCAAAAATTTAAAACAAGACTCTACAGCTGCATTATCATATAGACAAGCAGTATTTGAAAGTTATTGCGAAAAATTTATGCTATCGAGTAATTGTCGGAATTCATCAAAAGTATATTGTGTTCCACGATCAGAATGAAATAATACTCCTTCAGGATGTCCACGTAAATTATATGCTTTAAGCAGAGTATTCAGATACTAATTTTGTATTTTGCCTTGAATTCACATTCCACGCAATTACTTTTCGCAAAATAAATCATGGTTGGTTTTGACGCGCAAATATTGCAGGTAATGTACCTCGACAAGCCTATGAAAAATCACGGTCTTATTCAGGCGGTGTGCAGGACAAATCGAACTTATGACGGGAAAACGCACGGCCTTGTAGTAGATTATGTCGGAGTGTTCGATAATGCAGCAGAGTCTCTAAAATTTGATGAGTCGGAAATGAAATCTGTAATACAAAATATCGAGGAAGTGAATAATCAAATTCCTGATCTCGTGAAAAAATGTATGGATTATTTTCCCGGTGTTGACATAAATATTTTTGGCTTGAGTGGACTCGAACTGGCGCAAAAATTTTTATATGATAATAACAAGAAAGACTCATTTGGGGCGGATTATAGAGTCTTGAATCGTGCATGGGATTATGTCTCTCCTGATAAATTTCTTTTGCAGTATGAGAAAACTTATTGCTGGCTTAGTCGTGTGTATGCGTCAGTAAGGCCGTCTGCGGGAGAAATTAAGACTAATGATGAAATTTTGACTCTTGACGGTTATGTGGGTGAGGGATCAAGGACGAAGAAATATTCAATATATCAAGCAATATTATTAAGTAAGAGTGAATAGCTATAAAATAGCCATGTTCACCCTTTCTCACTCTCAATTATAACTGCCGCAGTTTGATTCTCCTCACATAATGCGCAACCGTCGGACTTAACACAAAACCGAGACTCAATCCTGAAAGCGAATATAAACAATTTAACGCATTAACCTGCACAAATTCAATATTCCCCAGATAAAGCCCCGTTATTACATAAAAGAATAAATCACCCGGCACTAATGGAATTATTGACGGATAAGCAAAATATGTAGAAGGCTGATGACGCGCAAAAGCAAAAAATTCCGCATACAACGCAGCAACTAGCGCCGAAAGAGTCATATACAGCAGTCTACTGAAATTAAACGGTGCCAGCAAAATTAAAGCAATTCGAGTCAACCCTCCGCCGAGTCCCGCAAGCCATAAATCTTTTACCGGAATCTGAAACACTATCGCGAACCCAATCGACGCAAAATAAGACAGCACAATCAATAAATAATTATTCACGTGTGAAGCGTCAATCGGCCTCATCATGACAAAACCTTTGAAGACTACCAGCGCAATATATACTCCCAGCATTAAGGCCATTGTCTCAATAAAAATTTTAAGCATTTGCAATATGCCGTTATTCTCGTGTCCGCAAAGTAAATTTCTCATCGCATTAACTAACGGGATTCCGGGAATTACTATCATTGAGACCGTGATTAATATTACCGCTAAATTATCGCCCAGACCTGAATACACAAATAATATCGCAAATGACGCAGCAATAAACATAATTAAAATATTCATGACGATTCTATCTAGGCCACTTCTCTCGAAATAATTTAACAAGTAATGAATTATCACAGTAACGCAGATAACCGGCAGCAAATCTAAAAAATTTCCTCCGAATATAAAGCTCAAACTTGACATAGCTATAATACGGCCAAGAATTATTATAGAGTCTGAATATTCTTTAACGGTCATTGCCCGCGATAACATTTGAGATAAAGTTTTAGGGTTGGGCTTAATTTCTGCGACTTTGTATGATAATTGATTCAGAGTCCTTAATCTCTCTAAGTGAATGCCCGCAGGAGGTATTGAAACTTGTCTTGCTGCATAATGGCCGTCTGAGTCGCTCGCACTCACTGAAATATGAGAACTCAATAAAAATATGCTCACGTCCTGTAAATTATAGGTCTTGCAGATAAATTTTACGGCCAGATAAACGCGTTCAAGATTTGCACCTGATACGATTAATTGCCGGCTTAGATTCACGCAGAAGGTTAGAATTTCTTCAAGCATTATATATCCTCCCATAAAAAAATAACGGCGCATGATTCTATCACACGCCGCGAAAAAATTTTAGCCTCCGTAAGTTAATTTCACTATTGCAGTAGTAACAGGCGGACAGAACGTCAACAACAACAATAACGCAACTAACAGCAAATAAAACGGTATTGCTTCCTTCATGAAAGTTTTTGTCTTGCAGCCCGTAACAGAGCACGTTACAAACATTAATGTACCCATAGGCGGAGAAAGTGCACCGATAGCGTTATTGAATATGTAAATCATAGCAAATTGAATTTCATCAATGCCGTACTGTCTCGCAATGGGAGCTAATAACGGAACTAATACAATCATTGTAGCGTTACCCTCGATGAACATTCCGACTATAAGCACAAAAATATTTACTGCAATCAAGAACGCATATTTATTCGGACAAATTGACACGATAAATTCTGTTAATTGCTGGGGGATTCTTTCTTTCGTCAACACCCACGAGAAAACAGAAGCAGCTGATACGATTAACATGATTCCGCCCGTTGTCGAGACAGTTTCTTTGCAGGCTTGTATAATTCCTTTAATGCTCAATTCGCCGTAAATGAGACCTAATATTATCGCGTAAAGTATTGCAATTGCTCCGGCCTCTGTTGCTGTGAAGACTCCGAGTCTTATTCCTCCAATTATAATTACCGGCAAGCACAAAGGCAGTAAAGCGGGCTTAAGGTGAGTCCAAAATTCGCCCCACGTCAATGCACGATTACGAATCGGCAAATATCCGCGTTTCTTAGAGATAAAGTGTACTAGAATCATCATCGCAATACACAACGAGCCGCCGACAGTTATTCCCGACATGAATAATTTTCCGATCGAGACATCAGCAATGCACCCGTAAAGAATCATAGCGATCCCCGGCGGTATTAACGGCGTAATCATTGCGCTTGCTGCCGTAACAACCGAGCTGAACTCCTTAGAAAATCCCTGCTTCTCCATTTCAGGAACTAACATTTTTGCTTCCATTGCTGCATCGGCCAAGTTCGAACCCGATAAACCGCCCATTAAAGTCGATAACAAAACATTGACCTGCGCGAGTCCTCCGGGCATTCGTCCTGTTATAGCTGAACAGAAATTCATGATTCGATTCGTAACACCTGAATAATTCATAAATGTTCCTGCACAGACAAAGAAGGGAATCGCTAATAATGAGGGACTCTCCGTGCCTGTTACAGCTTTCTGGCCGAAAATTATTTGATTGATTCCGGGATTGAGCAGGAAGTAAATTAATGAGCCGCCGAAAACTGACACGAAAACAGGAACCTTCAAGAACAGCAACACTAACATCATTACAGCCGAGATTCCTAAAACTGTATTTGTGCCTAATGCCTTGCCCCATGATTCAAGAAAAGGCTTGATCCATTGAATATTTACGCCGACTAACAAGACAGCCGCCGCAAGAATTACTACAGGAATCGGACGCTTCAAGACGAGCAATAAAACAACGAGAGTCGCTGCTCCTGCAATACTGAGACTTAATGCGTTAATCATCGCTTTCTGCCTCCTTTGCGGGGATTTCTATAGATTTCGTGAACAAAGGCGCATATTTCGAGACAAAATAACTAACTATCATCAACCCGCATCCATAAGGAGCAACGCCGTAAATGTAAATATATGGGATTCTCAAAATAGGAGTCGGCCTCCCTGAACGCCCGAAAACCTGCGCGATATAAGCCTGTGATTTTGTGAGCAGAAATACAAGCACGAACAAAACTATTAAGTCAATCACATAGCCCATAAATTTTTGTAATTTTTCGGGTAAAGCGTCTACTAACATTTCTATTGCGACATGACTCCCCGTCCTGAATGCCACGCTGGCACCCATATAAATTAGCCATACTTGACAGAACGCAGAAATTTCTTCCTGCCACAAAATAGGATCGTTCATTACATAACGTTTGAAGACTCCAACGCTCGTAATCAGAGTCAAAATTATCAAAGCCGTTGAAGCAATTATTAAATCAAGATTGCATAAAATTTTTATAAGCGGATTGGCTTTCTTCATGTAAATAATTTCACCTCGCAGAAAAAATAAAAAATGGGAACAAACCTTTTCGGCTCATTCCCGGAAAATAAATTTGCTATTTCATTGCTGCTTTGACTCGCTCATAAAGTCCGTCAGACCATTTAAATGTAGCACCTAATTTGTAGAAGTCCTGAGCCTTTGTTCTGAAGCCCTCTAAAACTTTTTCATCAGGAACTACGACCGTTACGCCCTCGTTCTTCATGAGTCCTAAATAATAATCATTTGCCTTTGCCTGAAGTTCGTTGTTGTAGACTCCTGCTTCGTAGCCTGTTTCAACAAGTGCTTTCTGCTGTTCAGGTGTGAGTCCGTCAAACCACATTGATGAGCAGATCCAGTTTGTGAAGTTCAACACGTGGCCGTCAAGAATTAAATATTTTGCGACTTCATGATGTTTGCGTCCGTAAAGAGTGCTTAAAGGATTCTCGCCGCCGTCAATAGTTCCCTGCTGTAACGCTGTGTAGACATCGCCGAGACTCATTCCGACGGGTGTTGCTCCTAAGACCTCAAAACCTTTTGTCTGAATCTGATTTGTAGGGACTCGAATCTGCAAGCCTTTAAGATCATCAACTGTTTTAACGGGCTTAGTTGTGAGTGTATGGCGTTCACCGTATGCCCAGTTAGCTGCGACGACTTTAATTCCCATTTCGTTAAGTTTTGCACATTGTTCTTTCCACCAGTCGGACTGAATCAATTTCCAGCATTCATCCCAGTTAGCAAACAGGAACGGCCCGAAAACTATTCCCATATCTGGCACGCCGTAATCTGCAAAAAATGCACCGTCAGCAAGCGTCATAACAGGTTCGCCTAGTAACATTTGATCAATTAAATCTGTCTTGTTGCCGAGCTGTGAGTCGGGGAAAAGTTCAATAGTTAATCCTGTGTTGCGTGCTGCAAGTAATTCTTTCCATTTCTGGAGACCCTGCCCGACCGGTTCTGTGATTGAGTTCTCAAATCCGATCTGCAAGACAGCATCAGCATACGCGCCCGACACGAGCAAAGCTGTTAAAACGAGAGCTGCAAAAAGTTTCTTCATAGTAAATAGTGCCTCCTGAATAAAAAATTTTGTGAACCCGTAAAAATCCGGGATTCAATCCACTGTTAAAACTTTATAATTTCTTGCTGACTCAACCGCGTTAATTAGTGCCTCGTCAGAAATATTTTTGTCGCGTAATATAACTTCTGTAAATTTTGCTTTGACATTCACAGATTCAACACCTTTAATTTTCATGAGTGAGTCAGAAATTTTCTTAGAGTCAGACTCGTTATTGATTCCGGCGATATATAAAACTTTGTAGTCGATTCGTTCAATCTTGAAAATAACCGGCCTTGTTCCGTCGTTGCAGCAAGCTATCATGATTCTTTCGTCATTAGTCCAGTTGCGCATAATTGAACCGCCCTGAAGTGCCACATAAATATAACGGCTTATGCAGTCCCACGCCTCCGCACATTGAGTCCCGTTGCCCTCGCGCCAGAAGTCGTCTTTATCGTCATAACGTTCAAATATAAATTCGTCGCCGACATTATAGAATGGACACATGCCCGACTCGGGATCTGCTAAATATTTCGTCTGCAAATCGTGATAACATTTTTTATCAATTACAGTAACGCGGCATTTGTGCTGCAAAGTTTATAGCCTCCTGAGTAAATTAATTTTTATGGAATAACGCGAAGTATTATAGCAAAATTTATGTGCTGCAAAATGAGTCGAATCGCGCAAAAAAATCATGATATAATCAAGCAAATTTACAAGAAAGGACTCTTGACAAATGCGAAATAATTCGCTAACCTCAGACAGACAGACAGTTATTATGCTCTATCAAAGGTGTCATAAAAAGTAATTTTCCGCTTATATTCAAATTTTTAAAGTATATTAACGCTATTAAGTCTCGCATATTATATTATTTCTCTGCCTTGAGTCGTGGTATACCTTTTGCAATAAAGTACGGTTTAAGAAATTTATTTATCAGAGATGTAATTTTCACAAAATGTTACGCACGTTTTAAAGGCGTGTCAATAATAGCAAATAATTGGGGAGATGACATTAATAAATACTTCTTTGAGTTTGTATCGAATAAAAAAATGGCTGTAATGCCATCTAACGCAGAATTACCGTTCAGAATAACATATTATTCGCTAATAGGCAGCACATTATCTCACATGAATAACTGCATTATATACGGCACTGGATTAATGACAGAATCAAGCAAATTACACGGCAGACCTAAGAAAATAATCAGCGTAAGAGGTCCGCTCACTCGTAAAGCTCTAATATCTAAGGGGTATAGCTGTCCTGAACATTACGGAGACCCTGCATTATTACTTCCGTTGTTCTACAAGCCGGATATGACGAAAAAATATAATTTATCAATTATTCCTAATGAGGGATCATACTGGAAATTTAATCCGGTAATTGAAGAATTAATCAACGAGTACGGCTGCAATTTAATAAATATGACAAAATACGAAAAATGGACCGATATTATAGATGCTATTGCAGAAAGTAAATTTATAATTTCCGAGTCACTTCACGGTTTAATTGTAGCAGAAACGTATAATATTCCATCTGTATGGGTTGAATTTACCGACCATAAAAATTTTAATGATGATTGGGGATTCAAATTCAGAGATTTTTACGAGTCAATAGGCAAATATAATATGCAAAGTATAAAACTTTATGAAGGATTCGATTTTGAATCACTGATAAAATTAAAAGAGTTATGGCAACGAGGCAATATAAATTATGAGACACTTTTAAAATATTTCCCGTTCGAGATAAAATCAAAATTTTTCCCCTCACACTAAATTATGAGGGGAGATACATTAAATATTTGCTTCTATCCAAGATTTAAGCTCCGGCCCCGATTGAAAGCCTACATTACGCGCCGTAACTTTGCCTTCTTTGAGAATCATTAAATTTGGAATGCTCATAACACGCAATTTTTTAGCGAGTCCGGGATTCTCTTCTGCGTCGGCATTGAAAAATTCAACTTTTCCGGCAAAATCGGGAGACTCTGACAACTCTTCAACTACGGGAGCAATCATCTTGCAGGGCCCGCACCATGTCGCAGAAATATCGAGAAATGCAACTTTTGCGGCGTTAAGTTCTTCTGCGTTGTCGCCTGTGATAACTTTTACTGCCATGATAAAGACTCCTTCACGTTAAAGCAATGACGCGGCGCACTCTTCAACTTTTGCCATATCAGTTGTAGGTTCAAAGCGCTTTACGACATTTCCGGATCTGTCAACGATAAATTTCGTGAAGTTCCATTTGATGTCGGGCTTCTTGGCAAAATCGGGATCTGCTTTTCCGAGCATGTCATTAAGAATCGGCGTTAATTTATTGTCAGAGTCAAAGCCTTCAAACCCTTTTTGACTCTTCAGGAATGTATACAGCTTTAATTCATTTGCGCCGTTAACGTCTGATTTCTTGAATTGGTCATATTTTGTATTGAAGTGAAGCGAGCAGAACGTGTGAATCTCTTCATCAGTGCCGGGAGCTTGGCCGCCGAATTGATTGCAGGGGATGTCGATAATTTCGAGTCCTTTGTCGTGATATTTCTCGTACATTGACTCTAATTGCTCATATTGAGGGGTGAATCCGCAGCCGGTTGCAGTGTTGACGATTACTAAAACTTTGCCCTTGAAGGTCGAGAGTGATACTTCTTTGCCGTCAGTTGTGTAGACGGAATAATCGTAAATTGTGCTCATTGTAAAAATTTCCTCCGTGCGAATGAATTTATTTATATTATAGCAATATAGTCAAATTTAAAATTGTCCGCGCCATTCACCAGACCAACGGCTTCTCAAGCGGCGTTTTCTGAATTGATTCCAGCGGCCTTTAATTCGTATAATTCGTTCGATAGGTGAACGCTTGAAGAAATTTTTTATGCGCCCGATTATATTCCATTTTGAGACATTAGGAATTTTGGGAGTATTATATTTCTCGTTGTGCCTGCGTTCGTATTCGGGATTAGGTTTCATGAGGTCGTCAATTTCTTCGCGGGTTAAGTCATGAAATTCAGTAAACTCAGTAGGAAGAATCATAAATTTATCGAGTTTAGCGATTGAATCATCAAATTTCATCTGACGTTTTTGAAGGTGGATATATAAATATTCTTGAGTTCTTGCCGGATCACCGTAGAGAGCGAGTCCCGTTATAGTGCCCTTATCCCATACGAAAGCCGGCAAATTTTCGCTCAACATTCCATATCTATAGCAATAAAACGGTTCCCAACGTTCGTATAAATCTGCGCAGTCTACGCTGTCAAATTGCCTGTTGTGGCCCCCCCCCCTACCGCAAAATTACTGAATAAATTTTCTGTTAAAGCACTCTCCTCAATATACATAAGGAATGGAACTTTATAAACGTCTCTGTATGAAATATTGTAGTTTGGTAATTTGTGCAACACGAAATTATTAATCTTGTCAGTATTTCTATAAATTGTGAGGTGCCCACGCTGATAAATTCTGTCATAATTATCAAGAATATAATCAGTAATAAATTTGCTCATATCTCCCCAAATTATATCCGGGTCAACATGTCCCCAAAATTCGTAATCCTGCAAATAGTCATGAAAAACTAATCCGTAAAGAGGCTTATAATCGCATAATTTATATGGACTTTCCAGTACGAATTTAAAATCTAAATATTGCCCGATTCGCGATTTTATATCGTCAAAAGTCGATTCGAAAAAGTGTACATTTTCAGGAATCTCATAGCAGGAATAATCAGCGTCAGTAAACACAAAGAAGTCAAATTTTTTGTTATATCCCGCTGTCTTAAGCCACAACGGAAAATAATTCGGGAATTTGCCGTAATAGGGCAGTATCAGCGCAACTGAATGTTTCTTTACCATGAAAAATTTTACCTCCGTGCGAATGAATTTATTTAATTATATATCATTATCCATAAACAAAGGCTTAATTATTCCAAATTTAGTATATAGGCGCAAAATAATTTTAATGAGTTTGCCGCGAGTGTCAAAGCTAAAAAATTTCTTGATGTAGTACTTAATATTTTTCTTGTGAGCTGAATCATATGCGGGATCGGGCTTAATAAATTCTTGTATTTCTTCCTGCGTGAGTTCATGATCCTTCACAAATTCATTTGGAATAATCATAAAGCTGTTATCATGTTCAAGATTGGGAGTAAATTTCATTACGCGTTTCTGAAGATGTACATATAAATATTCTTTGTCATTGCCGGTTTCGCCGTTGAGAGAGAGTCCTAATAATTTGCCGTTTTTCCACCTGAAGGCCGGGACGAACTCATAAGGTATAACATTAGAACTTATAAATTTACAACACATAAAGCGTTTATATTGCTGTGAAATATCTGCAAAATCTAATCGGTAATATTGCCCCCCCCCGTATCAGCAAAAATACTGAATAATTTTTCGTTCATAAAGTGTGCGACATTTTCATCAAGTGCTATATCAGCATTAGTCTTATAAATTGCTTTGTATGAAATAATGCAACCCGGTAATTTGTGCAGCACAAAATTATTTATCTTGTCAGTATTACGATAAATAGTCAAATGTCCGTGTCTGTAAAATTTGTCGTAGTTGTCAAGAATTTCCGGTGTAATAAATTTGCTCATATCTCCCCAAATTATATCCGGGTCAACATGTCCCCAAAATTCGTAATCCTGCAAATAATCATGAAAAACTAATCCGTAAAGAGGCTTATAATCGCAAAGTTTATAAGGCGCATCCAGCACGAAATCAAAATCTAAATGCGGTCTGACTCGCGCTCTTATGTCTTCAAGAGTTGATTCAAAAAAGTGTACATTTTCGGGAATCTCATAGCAGGAATAATCAGCGTCAGTAAATACAAAGAAGTCAAATTTTTTGTTATATCCCGCTGTCTTAAGCCACAACGGAAAATAATTCGGGAATTTGCCGTAATAGGGCATTATCAAAGCTACTGAATGTTTCTTTACCATAATTGCCTCCTCTTACAATAAATCCCCGCAAGTTAAACGCTCACGGGGAGAAATTTTTTCGTCTTCATTAAGCCGGTGAACAGATTTGAACTGTTGACCTGCGCATTACGAGTGCGCTGCTCTACCACTGAGCCACACCGGCAATGTATACAACGATTAAAGATTTTATCAGCTCACGAAAAATTTTACAAGTCTATATTTTGCGCTTCATTAACGGTAACGCAAGCACAACAGCAAATAAGCCCGCAAATGCATTGCACCCGCTTGAAGAACCGCCGCCGCCCCCAGTAGGAGGATTATAGCCCTCGCCGTTCTCATATAAATAACTGTAATCCGAATCATAATTTACATAATCGTCATAAGCTGTGCCTTCTGTGCCTGTGGTCGGGATAGTATGACTTGCTTGATATTCCATTGAGGCCGCTAAATCAAATATTAAATCTTTCGTGGTATTTCCGCGTAAAATTGCTGTTTTTATCTGATAGGCCGTGAGATTCGAATTTGCAGCTTTCAAGAGTGCCGCCCCTCCTGCTACAAAAGGTGATGCCATTGATGTCCCGCTGTCTGTATCGAGTGTAGGAGAATTTAACGAATCCTGCAAAACTGTGCTGAGAATATCAACTCCCGGAGCTGCAATATCTGCGCCATTGTTGCTCCATGACGCAAGAGCCCCCGTTTTATCATGTGCAGAGACAGAGAGAAAATTATTTAATCCAGTGAACGAAGCCGGATAAACATATTCATAAGTAGTTGTAGCCTTTCCGACGGTGTTGCTGTTATTGCCTGCTGCTGAAACTATTACGGTTTTATTTGTCTGGTCGAGTTCCTTTAATGCACGCCATAAAGGATGTGAGATCAAATTTTCATGAGTGGGCGCAATGTTCTGATACCATTCGAGCGACATATTTAACGACGCAACATTATAGCCCTCGTTCACAAGCTGCGTTATATATTCAATTCCTGACATAATATCAATAAGAGTTCCATCGCCGTTTGAATTAACAGCCTTGACAGCAATTAATTTTACGTTCCAGTTTACGCCGGTTATACCGATTCCGTTATTGCCTCTTGCGCCGATAATGCCTGCGACGTGTGAGCCGTGCCCGTTGTCATCAAGTGCGTTTGCTGTCGAACCTGTTATGACGTTCACGCTTAAATCTTTATCGACATTAGCTGCTAAATCGTGATTATTCCAGTCTATTCCGGTATCAATTATTGCGACGTAAACATCATTGCTGCCCGTTGTAGTATTCCACGCTAAAGGAGCATTTATATAATTAAGTCCCCAGCAATCGCCGTATCTTGGATCGTCAGGAGTCCTCGCAATATGAACTATATAATTAGGACATGCCGCAATTACTTCGGGATTCGCAAGAAGTTCGGCCGCAAATTCTTCGGGATTCTTTGTGTCAGAGTGAAGGACAGCAAATAAATTATTTCCGTTCACTGATAAATTATCATATTTTCTTGTAACGCGCGCATTTACCCCCGACGCAAAAGACTCAAGCCTCATAGCATGAACGCCGGAAGTTCGCACAGATGAAGTGCTGACTCTTGATTCGCCAGGTTTAAGCACTACAATTACATCACCAGCCGTGAATTTTTCTGCATAAGCGCACCCGGTCAACGCAATTAATAAGCAGATTGACAGTAAAAATTTTTTCATGTTCGTATAGTCCTCCTGTAAATTAATAAATACTTTCACGCGAATTATATAACAAGATTCTTAATTTTACGGATTATAGAAATTTAACATGTATGACATTATCGCAGCCCTATGCAATTAATTTATCGCGCGAATATCGTTCGTTCTGCCCACCCAGTCCAGCTCGCAAGCTCGCAAAAACGCAGATTAGCTGCATTTTTCCACCCGGATTGAAGGGGTAGCGCGAATAGGCAAAAGTTTTTACAGGTATTAAAGTATGTTTGCTATATAATTAATTCAATTACGAGAAAAATTTTTATGAAGGAGGAAATAAATTTTGCACGAAAATATTTTAATCATCAACTGCGGTTCACAATTCACGCAATTAATAGCGCGCCGACTCCGTGAAATGAAGATTCACAGCGTCATTCTTAATTGGGACGTGAAAGCCTCTGACGTTATGAAGCTGGCTCCCAAAGGAATAATAATTTCAGGAGGCCCCGACAGCGTTAACGATCCTGACGCAATCACAATAGATCCCGAAATTTTGAGCGCCGGTTGTCCTGTGCTGGGGATTTGCTACGGTATGCAATTATTGACGAAATTAACGGGCGGTCAAGTTACTTCCGGAAAATCGCAGGAGTACGGAGTCACAAGCATAATAAAATCTTGCGAGTCTAAATTATTAGCTGATAAAAACGAGTTCAACGCACTAATGAGTCACGGCGACAACGTTTGCGGGCTTCCAAATGGCTTTATTGCGACATCAAAGACTAAAAGCGGCGTTATTGCTTCAATAGAGAATCGCGAGAAAAATTTTTACGGGCTGCAATTTCATCCGGAAGTAATACACACTGAAACGGGAAATGAAATATTAAATAATTTTGCGTTCAAGATTTGCAAGTGTTCAGGCGATTGGGATTTAAGCGACTGGGTCAATGCAGCAATAAATAATATCCGCGAAAACGTGAAAGACTCAAAAGTTGTCTGCGGGCTTTCCGGAGGAGTTGACTCGAGCGTCTCTGCTGTGCTTGTTAATAAAGCAATCGGCGAAAATCTTTACTGCGTGTTCGTAAATCATGGCTTAATGCGCTTAAATGAGCCTGAACAAGTCATGAACTCATATAAATCAATGGGCTTGAATGTAATTTATGTTGACGCGTCAGAAAAATTCTTGAACGAACTTAAAGGCGTTACAGATCCCGAAAAAAAACGGCACATAATCGGCCGTCTATTTATTGAAGTATTCGAGGAGGAAGCAAAAAAAATTTCCGGCGTTGAATGGCTCTTGCAGGGGACAATTTATCCCGATGTAATAGAAAGCGGCAGTAAAAAAGGTGCAGCACTCATAAAATCTCATCACAATGTCGGCGGACTCCCAGAAAAAATGAATCTCAAATTATTAGAACCTCTGCGCGATTTGTTCAAAGACGAAGTAAGAGCACTCGGAAAAATTATCAATATGCCAGAGTCAATTATAAACCGTCAGCCGTTTCCGGGGCCGGGGCTTGCTGTTCGTTGTCTGGGAGAAATCACGAAAGAAAGACTCGATAAATTACGCTTGGCCGACTCTATTTTCCGTGAAGAGTTAAAGAATGCAGGATTATATAACGACATTTGGCAGGCGTTCTGCGTGTTGTTACCCGTGAAATCAGTCGGAGTAATGGGAGATAGCCGCACATATAATGAAGTCGTCGCATTAAGGGCGATTCATTCACAGGACGCAATGACAGCAGAATTTTGCAGAATAGATTATGACGTTCTCGACAAAGTAGCAAAAAGAATCTGCAACGAGGTTAGAGGCCTTAACCGCGTAGTACTTGATGTAACGTCAAAGCCGCCTGCAACTATAGAATGGGAATAAATTTTATTGCATTCCTGTGCCGTGAGTGGCGTTAAGTCTATTCACGATCTCATTCATCGTAGGATTGTAATTATCGCTGCTCTGTACATTATTAGCAGGAACATTAGGCGGGGGGACTTTATCATTAGTGATGGTCTCTCCGTTTTTGTTGTCAGATTGATTTGATTCAGCTTTTGCAGATGGCTGGCCGAATGAAGCTAAAAAATTTAGTCCGTTGATTCTCAATGTAACGCCGTCTTTAGTGATTCTTGTAACTCTCGCATTAAGTGATGGAATCTTTCCGCCCTGACGAATTATTAAACCTTTTGCATTATTTGTGTCGATAACTGCCCGCCGGTCTTTACCTGCGATTAAGACTGCTTTAACTGTAACTTGCAAAGGATCTGACGTTCCCGGAATTGTAACAACATCGCTGCTTGCTGGACTTGCTGATTTTTCCGGTGCTTTGTCGGGTGCTGTGTCTGCTAAATAATTTGCGTCATCGTTGAATAATCTGCGGTTCATGTTGTTAATTGACTCTGCTAAAATTTTCCCGCCGTGCCTCATTGCGATAACGCCTTGAATGTGGTCTGCAAGATCTCCGATTCCGCCGTCATTGTGAGGGATTACAGGATTGTCCGAATAAAAAGAGTCTTGATGAAGATTTGCAATACTTATAGATCTGTAATAGCTGTAAACCGCCCAGAATATTCCCATTGCTAGAACGGAAAAAAATAGAAGTCTTATGACCTTAGAAGGCTCGTCGATTCTGACTCCTGTCAAGCATTCCCATAAAATCGTAAAATTTTGGCTGATTTTCTTCATGTTAATATGCCGTCAACGTTACATTTGCGATAATAAATAATGCCGGTGCTGATGGATCCTTCATAAATTTTACAGCGGTAATTTTTCCGGCCTGAGGCATCGCGCGCCAGTCTGCCAAGCAATTCACAAAACTGTAGTAGCCGCCTCTTAATACAATAGTTACAGTTTTCTGGCTCTGAGTCGTCGTTAAAATATTGATCCCGTTATCATTTGCTGCCTTCCTGACGTACGAATAAAATTCTACAATATCTGAAGCGGGTTTAATTGCGTCGAGATTGAGTCCCTTGAGCTTTTCGAGATTTGTCTGCATTGCTGAGAGATTATCTATTTCTGTTACGATATTTAAGCGTTCGTATTCTGTAGTGTCGTATTCATCGCGCAGCACATTCAATTTGTGAACGTGCCACCATACTATAATACTTATAACAGTGCATAAAACTATTAAGACTCCTGCAAGCATAAAAATTTCTTTCTCGTCGTAATTCTCATTCATGATTTATTATTCCTCTCTGTGAGCAATACCGATTATAGCAGTAATTGATTTTATCGGCGACATCATGAGCGAACGTGTTACAGATAGGCCTATACGCTTTGACGCATTAAGAATCGTGATAATATCTTCTATAACTGACATGCTTAAATCACCGTAGCCGGGGCTGAATCGTGAAGTCAAATGCTCGCCCTTATGCAATCCCGGAACAATTTGCGATTTAATAAACTCATCGCAGAAAGAATCAGCCATTACTGACGCACAAGAATCAAGCGCAAGACCGTCAAGCATATTTTTTTGCTGGGCTATATTAATTTGCCGGTCAACTTCAGAACCAAGAGTCACAGCAAGCAAATAGCATTCATTAGAACGTGAAGTCAAACGCGCTATATTCTGACTGTAAATATATGCTCCTGCAAGTTCGATTCCTCCGTCAAAATGCACAATCGGAAAGCGTCCCCACACAAAACGGGGCATAACAAAATTTTCAAGCCTCGTGAACGCCTCCCGAACTGTATTTATTAGCTCGTCATTATGAGAATCGGGCGGGACTCTCATGTAACGCAATGCATCAATAATTAATTTATCGCTGACCGTAAAGAGCATAACGTTTTGTATATAACACCGAACGAATGCCGGCATCGATCCTTCTGACTGTATCGGCCTGATTCATCGTGTAAAGGTGAATCCCGTCAACTCCGCGCGCTAACAAGTCTACAATTTGATCTATTGCGTAGGCGATTCCGGCTTCCTTTACTGCTCCGGCGTGATGTCCGTATGCATTGACGAATCTTCTGACTCTTTCGGGAACAGTAGCACCGCACATTTCTACAACTTTAGGAATCTGACTCGCTGCTGTGATGGGCATTATTCCGGCGATTATCGGCTGAGTTACACCAATTGCGCGCGCTCTATCTCTCCAACGCTCGAAAATGTCATTGTCAAAGAATAACTGTGAGATTAAAGCCTTCACGCCTAAATCGCATTTTTCTTTCAGGTGTATTAAATCCTCGTCAACTGAATTTGCTTCCGGGTGCTTTTCGGGGTAACAGGCCGCAAAAATGTCAAAGTGGTCGCCAAATTCCTGTTTGATGAACGCAATTAATTCTGACGCATGATGAAATTCGCCGAGTTCTGCGCCTTCTTTGAGATCACCTCTTAAAGCTAATACATTTTTTACGTTATTGGCCTTAAGCTGCGTTAAAATTTCGCGTATATTTTCTTTTGTGCTGCCTACACACGTTAAATGCGCGACTCCGCAGACTTTATATTTATTCTGAATGCCTGAAGTAATTTCTACTGTGTTGTCGCGGCTTGTACCTCCTGCACCGTAAGTAACGCTTATTAAATCGGGATTGAAGCTCACAAGATTATCAATTACCGCGTAAGTTCCTGCAGTGCTTGCATTACCCTTAGGCGGAAAAATTTCGTAAGTGTAGCTCGGCAAAAGTTTATCAAAAAAGTTATTCATATTTTATTTGCTCTCTCTCGTGAAAATTTCAAGTATTATAATACACATTTTTATTTGCTTTGAGCCAGGAGCCATTTTCTTAGAGTCTCAATTTTATAGACGTAATCAAATGAGCTCATATGCTCGGAATATTTTGCGCCTGCGTCTATCTCGTCGGGTAAAGTAGTTCCGGCCTTCAACGTTATAAAATTATGTGCCTGCTTTGAGTCAATTTCCGAGTCAAAATTTTTAGCGTCAACGTTGCAATAATGAGTGAAATTTACTCCCGAATCCCTGAAAAATTTTATGACTTCCGCTTGACCCGTTGAGGCTTTATCGTCGCCCATTGAAGCAGCATAAATAAATTTCTGAGTCCTCAAGCCTTCAAGTCTGCTAATATCCCATTGCCCCGACACAAATAAACAGGCCGTGAATAAATCTTGATATTTCGACGCTAATAATAAAAACGTCATGCAGCCCATTGACTGGCCAGTCGCATAAACCCGCGAAGAATCGAGATTATATTTTTTCACAGCTGAACGAATAAATTTTGCGGTTAATTCTACATAGTCAGACACGACAAAAGCTCCGTGATCGTCAAGCAGAACATCATTATAAAACGGGACAATTACGACGCAGTTATATTTACACCAGACCAGACCGCCGCAGCCCTGTTTTAGTGAATATTGCGCACCCTTCTTGACTGAGCTTGCATCGGCAATAAAGAATACAACCGGAAATTTTTTATCGGGTGAATAATCTTCAGGGAAATAAATATTATATTCGAGCGTCAAATTTGATGACTCGTCAGTGAATTTCTGAATCGTGAATTTGTCAGCGTAATTATTTATTAAGTCCTGCAAAAATTTATCGCCGGTTTTATCGACATGATATAAATTTGCAGCATTTGCCGGCATTGCAAGAACAGCGAGCATTAATAACGCAATAAAAATTTTAGCTTTCATTGTTGGGCTTACCGTCTTTCCTGTCTTCTTCCCACGTGATAAACGAGTGATAAAACACTTCATCATTATCATCAATTCCGCGAGTAATTTCTGTTACGTGAATGTGTGTAGCGTGGACTTGTTCGAGGACGTAATTTACTGCCAACATCGGTTCAGTATGAGCACCGCACGTGTAAATGTCTAAAGCCATATAATTTGCTTCGGGCCAAGTGTGTACGGACAAATGAGACTCGCTGATGACAACTACTCCGCTGACTCCATTGGGCGGAAATCTGTTAAACGAAACCGACCAGACTTGCGCATGAGCACGCCTTGCCGCCTCTGTCAGGATCTCCTGCAGCTTTGAAACTTTAGTGATAGTGTCATCACAGCCAGAAACTTCGACGATATAATGAACACCCTTAGGGGACAAAGTGAATCAGCCTCCTGCAATAAAATAATAATGATAAATCAGAGAAATTTTATCACAATGAGACAAAAATTAGAATTTGCGCGATATTTTCCGGGTGGGGAGGGGGGCAAGGGGGACGGGCTTTAGGGGGTCCCCCTCGTAGAATCATAAAAAATTTTTGCTGCAATATGTGAGAATTTAACTATAATAACAGAATAACCTACCTCGAATTTAAATGCTTGCGTAAAAACTATTCCAGCGCGCGGTAAAAATCGAATCTGTTCTCTTCATTATGGAAACCGTGCCCCTCGTTGTCCTTCACGAGATAAACTACATCTTTGCCGGCCTTCCTGACTGCTTCAACAATTTGATCTGACTCGGCTTTATTCACTCGCGGATCGTTTGCACCTTGAGCGACTAATAACGGGATTCTTATTTTATCAGCGTGAAAAACGGGCGATACTTCTTCAAGCAATTTTTTATCTTTCACGGGATCGCCGATCATTTCATATTCCATCTCGATAAAGGGCTTCCAATACGGCGGTATACTCTCTAAGAGCGTGAAAATATTTGACGGCCCTACATAACTTATTGCGCAAGTGTATAAATCCGGCGTAAAAGCTGCCCCGGCGAGTGCTGCATAACCTCCGTAGCTGCCTCCGTAAATTGCAAGTCTTGATTTATCTGCTATGCCCTGATTGACTGCCCATAAAACCGCGTCTGTTAAATCATCCTGCATTTTTCGTCCCCATTCTTTAAAGCCTGACTGCCAGAAATTTTTTCCGTAACCTGTTGAACCTCGATAATTAACTTGCAGGACTGCTATACCCCTATTCGCTAAAAATTGAGCCTCTGAGTCAAATCCCCAGCAATCGCGAGCACTTGGCCCCCCATGAGGAATTATCACAAGCGGCAAATCTTTAGAGTCAACTCCGACGGGAAGAGTCAAATATCCGTGAATCAATAAATTATCGCGCGTCCTAAATTCTATTGCTGACATAGGAGCCATATTTTTTTCTTCAAGCCACGGGGACAAATCAGCAAGTTTTGAGATTGAATTATCTTGACGGTCAAATAAATAATAAGTTCCGCGCGTTTTATCACTATAAGTGCGTGCTATTACTTTGCGTTCGTCGTCATCCATGTCCGTAACGCTGACTTCATAATTTGGGAAAAATTTTTCAAGAGAGTTTTGCAGTTCTTCTCTATCAGCGTCAAAAAATTTGTAGTGCCTTCTATCTGTAACATAAACGATTCCGGTAATAATTTTGCGTTTCTTAGAGTGCATTAATCCCCCTGTGTCGACTTCCGGATGTTCAAAGATTAAATCAAGCGTTTTGTTTGCTTCAGGGTCAAATTTATAAATTGCTGTCTTGTCGCTGCTTAAATTGCTTGATACGTACATGAATTTATTATCATAATCGAACATAATCGGCGTAAATTCTTCTTTGAAATTTGTAGTGATTAGAGTCTTGAAATTATCGCTCTCGTTCGTTCTGTATAGAAAACTTGTATTGACTCCGTCGGTTTGCATGGCAGCGCGTAATTTTCCGTCATGATCAGTCATCCAGCCTGTAATATTTCCGGGGTTCTCAGCAATTAGAGTCAATTCGCCCGTGTTTATGTCGCACCTGTAAACGTCAAAAACTTCCGGGTTTCGTTGATTCATATCTATAAGCATGTGATTAGGGTCGTCTTCTAAGTCATCAAGAATCCCTGCGCGGACTTTCTCGAACGGCGTTAAGTCTTTAGGCTCTGCACCGGTTATATCAGTTATATATACGTGAAAATTTTCATCACCGCCGGAATCTTGCGCGTAAATAATTTTCTCGTTACCCTTCCAGAAAAAACCGGCTATATCGCGTTCAGTGGCTGAAGTTATGCGCTTTTCCGTGCCAGTCGCTAAATCTTTGATGTAAACGTTCATTCTATGCTGCCAAGGCTTGGCAAATGCGAGTCTTTTACCATCGGGAGAAATTGCAAACGCTGCTGTGTCTGGATTCCTGAAAAAATCTTCCATAGGCAGTAACGGCGGAACGGCAGCAAATACAACAGCAATAGGACATAAGCACAATAAAATTAGCGCAAAAAATAATATTCTCATCATTTGAGCGAGACTCCTTTCATGAAATTTTTATTGATTGTATCACGTAATAATTAAATTTTTGTGCAAGATAATTTTTTCTCGTGTTTAATAACTTGGTATATGCTTATATTTTTATTTTTCCAGTGCGTTAATATTTCTTGCTTGTAAATTTCGCAGTTCTCATTGTAGCCGAGATAAATTGCTTTTATTGCCGGAGTCATGTCGCGTTTAGATTCTCCGTCAACGTTGAAATAATCTAAGTGTGTGCCGTCATCACGAATCGGAATCACAAGCCGCCATTCTTGCTCGTTCTGATATTTAACGGGCTTTATTAGCGTATGACCATAACCGAGACAGACTAATTTTGCAGCGGACTCAATTGTATTATATTTGACAAAATCTATAACGGCCTTCATTGCTTCAGTACTGTCATAGTGATTATCGTCATATAATATCGGCAGGAAAGCTAAATTATCGGGTCTAAAATTTTCGTCGTTGACCTCGTATTCAATGCAAAAGCCGTGTCCTTTATCGCCGAAATTTATATCTTCCCACATGCTGTAATCGAGAGGACCTGCGGAAGTGAAACAGCCGGCTTTTATTTTTCCCTGTAAAGAGTCTTTATATTCTTGCATGATTTTTTTGCATTGTGGCATAGCTGATCGAATGCGCTTTTTACTATATTCAGGATACATATAGCTAATTACTTCCTCATCGTTAAAATATACTCTACAGTCGTTGTTATCGTTTTTGCTGAATGCGTTAGGAACAGAAAATTTGCAGATACCGTTTAGATCTTCGCGCCGGTGCGAGGTGTCTAATTTTCTGAATCTATAAATTCTATCAGGCAAAATTAATTTTTTCGCAATGTCTGACGCTTTAATAAATGGCGACTCGATTAAATTTCTGTATTCTTGCTTTGTTAGCCCGTAAGTTTCTATCATTATGTAACACCTCTGAATAATTATTATATTATTGGAGTCGATAGCGCGTAAGTGTATTAATTCTCCCGAAATAATTTATCACACAAATAAATTCTTCCTGATCACACGCTATGACGAGCAAAAAATTTTACAAGTCTACATATCACTAGCAGCAAATTATTTTTCCCATACAAAAATTTATCACACAAATAAATTCTTCCTGACTACGTATTATAACAAGCAAAAAATTTTACAAGTCTACACATCACCAGCAGCAAATTATTTTTCCCATACAAAAATTTATCACACAAATAATTTCTTCCTGATCACACGCTATGACGAGCAAAAAATTTTACAAGTCT
>JAFSXS010000001.1 GCA_017443945.1 Synergistaceae bacterium | reverse complement strand
GCTGTGCTGTGCTGTGCTGTCGCCGAGTCTACAAGTGTCATAATTATTTGTCAAGCTCCTTTGCTCCCTTCATTGTAAATTATTATAACACCCCCATTGCGTGAACGGGGGCGAATGATTATAACTTTGCTGCTTGAATTAAATTTTTCGCGAGAACTGAAGTAGTAACAGCTCCCACTCCTCCCGGCACTGGGCTTATCGCGTGAACTAAAGGCGCGACTCTCTCATAATCTACATCACCACATAATTTCCCGTCGGGATTTATATTTATTCCTACGTCAACTATAATGCTTGACTCGTTCACAAATTCGGGCGTGATGATTCCTGCTTTACCTGCTGCAGCGACAATTATATCTGCACGTCTGCAAGTTTCAGCTAAATTTTGAGTCTTAGTGTGGCAAATCGTAACTGTAGCATTATCACCGAGCATTAACATAGCTAAAGGACGGCCAAGAACGAGACTACGGCCAACTATCACGACATTTTTTCCCGTCAATGAAAATTTATAGTGCTTCAACATTTCCATAACAGCTAATGCAGTACACGGCGCGAAAGAATTTTTTTGACCGGCAAAGACTCCAGCGAGATTAATGGGACTCATGCAGTCAATATCTTTTGCGGGATTTATTGTATCACAGGCGTATTTATCGCTTAAATTCTTAGGCAACGGACGAAATAATAATATTCCTTGATTGCTTGAGTCTTCATTTATGCGCGCAAACTCCGAGTCAAATCCATTTTGCGTGATATTTTCGTCAAGCTCATAGACTTTAACGGACAGGCCAAGAGACTCGAATCGCTTCATTATTCCGCGCTGATAAGATAAATCGTCAGGACGTGCGCCGACTCTTATTATTGCGAGAGTTGCCGATTTTCCCAACAAAGACTCTTTAATTGCTGCTGCGACTTCTGAACCCTTCATTATTATTTCTGCCATGACAAAAGCTCCTTGCTCTCACGTTCTGAATTAGCTGCCCATTCAGAAATTTTTGCGTTGTATTGCTCGTCCTTGATGAAAGCTAAATTTATTCTCACGTTTTCGAGCGCTATATTTATTGCTGCGTTGCACTGTGATAAAGCCGCCGTTAAATCACATTCAGCAGTAATATTTGACTTCCCGATTAAATTTCTTGCGAGCTTCATTACTTCGAGACAATTATTAACTATTTCAAACGGTGCAGAGACCGCGATTTTATAAGCCTCCTGCAATGCTTGTGAACGCGCTAATTTCTCACTGTCTGTAGATTTCGGGAGCTTGAGAGCACTTATTACGCCGTCAAATGAAGTCATGTCCTTATTTATGCATTCAGTCAAATTTTGCATTAACTCATTTGCACGCTTGGCCGAATCTTTTGCTAACTCCTGAAATTGTGCGTACTTTTCGCGATTGATTGTAAGATTCGCGACCATTGAGACGAGAGCCGCGCCCATTGCTCCGGAAAGTGCAGAAGTTGCCCCGCCTCCCGGTGCCGGTAAATCAGACGCAAGATCTGCTAAAAATTTCGTTATCTCCATTTAGAACAACCCCGTAATTTTGCCGTTCTCGTCAACGTCGATATTTAACGCAGCAGGTTTCTTCGGGAGTCCCGGCATTGTCATAATTGTTCCTGTTATCGCAACTAAGAAGCCCGCACCCGCAGAGAGTCTCACTTCGCGCACAGTGATTCTAAAATGTTCAGGACGGCCGAGTTTAGCTGGATCATCTGACAAAGAATATTGAGTCTTGGCCATGCACACGAGTAAATTATCTTTGCCGAGATCGTGAATCCTTTGTAAATCTTTCTCTGCCTGTGGTGTGAAGTCGACTCCGTCAGCTCCGTAAATTTCACGTGCGATTGCATTCATTTTTTCTTTCGGGGTCATGTCGGACTCATAAATGAATCTGAAATTAGACTCTTTCCCGCAGGCCTCTACAACTTTTTGAGCTAATAATTTGCCGCCCTCGCCGCCTTTCGCCCATACGTCAGCAAGAGCAAATGACGCGCCTAACTCCTCACACTTTTTCGAGAGTAAATTAATTTCTGATTCTGTATCACTTGCAAATTTATTAATCGCTACAACAACGGGAAGGCCGTATTTCTGTATATTCTCGATATGCTTTAAAAGATTCGGGATACCTTTTTCGAGAGCGTTTAAATTTTCGTGAGTCAGCTCGTTTTTGCTTAGTCCTCCATGCATTTTGAGCGCGCGAATCGTGGCAACAACAACTACTGCATCAGGCTTTAATCCTGCTGTCCTGCACTTGATGTCTAAAAATTTTTCTGCTCCTAAGTCCGCGCCGAATCCTGCTTCTGTAACGAGATAATCTGCACATTTGAGTCCGAGTCTCGTTGCCTGCACTGAGTTACAACCGTGAGCTATATTTGCAAATGGGCCTCCGTGAATAAATGCCGGGTTACCTTCAAGAGTCTGCGCTAAATTGGGCTTGATTGCGTCTTTGAGTAATGCAGCCATAGAGCCAGCCGCTTGAATGTCATTGACTGTAACGGGCTCATTATCGTAAGTGTAAGCTAAAACAATCCGGCCAAGTCGTGATTTGAGATCCATTAAATCAGACGCAAGACACAAGACCGCCATAACTTCAGACGCTACTGTAATGTCAAAACCTGACTCGCGCGGGACTCCGTTTGCTGTGCCTCCTAGACCGATAATTATATTTCGTAAAGCTCGCTCGTTTAAGTCCATTGCACGCCGGAAAACTATTTTTCGCGGATCAATATTTAATTCGTTGCCCTGTTGAATGTGATTATCAAGCATTGCAGCGCACAAATTATGTGCAGTAGTAATCGCGTGTAAATCGCCGGTGAAATGCAAATTTATATCTTCCATCGGTATAACTTGAGCATAACCTCCGCCGGCTGCACCCCCCTTGAGTCCGAAACTCGGCCCCAACGAAGGCTCACGAAGAGCAGCACAAGCCCTCTTGCCGATTTTGTTTAATCCATCAGTGAGTCCTACTGTTGTAGTAGTCTTTCCCTCACCTGCAGGAGTCGGAGTAATGGCAGTAACGAGAATTAATTTTCCGTCGGGCTTATCTGCAAGACGCTTTAACACGGCGGGAGAAATTTTTGCTTTGTATTTGCCGTAACATTCTAAGTCATCATCAGAGATTCCTAATTTTGCTGCTATATTTGTTATTAATTCAGGCTTGGCGGCCTGGGCAATTTCGATATCGCTTAACATGTAAAATATTTCCTCCTTTAGTGATACAGGATAAAACGATATTTTACATAATTGAACGCATAATAATCAATCCAGCTAGCAAAAAATTATACACGCAAGAAATATTACAATAAACGCAAATAACGCACTCGAAGCATCTAGCAAATTCCACGCCCTTATAACGTCAAAAATTTCAGGGTCTCGCGCTGACTCGTTAATAAATGGCCGGGAAATAAATTTATCCTGATAAAATGCTCCTCCGCCGAGTTTCACATCAAGAACGCCAGCAAATGAGCTCTCACCGTGCGCACTGTTTGGACTCGAATGCTTCAATCTGTCGCGAATAAAAATTTTTAACGCCCTAATCTTGAGTCCTCCTGCAATAATAATAATCAAGCCTCCTACTCTGGCCGGGAAAAAATTTAATGTGTCATCAAGTTTTGCGCCCGCCTTCCCGAACTCATGAAAAGTTTTATAGCCTATCATTGAATCAAGTGTGCTTGCTGCCTTGAATATCCATACGAAAATATAAGCTCCGTAAGAATCATTTACGCAATATCCCAGCACCGCAAAGAACATCACAGAAAAAATGCCGTCAATAGAATTTTCTGAGATTGTCTCGATTAAAGCTCGGATAATTTCGACTTCTGATAAATTTTTTGTGTCTCGTCCTACAACCCGCGATAAAAATTTTCGTGCGCCCTCTAAATCATTATTCATCAGACAAAATAAAACGGGTCTGGTCTCGTCCTTCAAGTCCCGCCACGATAAAGCAGCATACAGCAAATAAATTTGTATCACGCAATTACAGCCGGAAAAATAAAGCACTAAGCAAACAGCAAGCCCCGCAGCAAAAATCGTAATCACACACACTGCGAGGCCGCAAATAAATGAATGAAGGTCAAATAATTTCTCCTGCAAAAAGTTTATCAGCTTCCCGATTATTTTGACAGGATGAGGAAAAAAATTTATCTCGCCGGCTGCCAAATCAAGAATGACTGCAAGAGCAAATATTATCGGAAACTGCAATTATTAATCAGGGACTCCCGCGCTGCCTCTGTAAATTGAGACTGACTCGACTTTGCCGTCAATGTCGCCATAATCACGCACTAAAGTTATAGAAACAGTGATATTTTTTCCGGCTGCTTCATAAGAAAGCGTGCTCATGTCTGCATTATCATACGGGGACTCGCGGAGGGTAGGCGTTCCCATTTTTTTGCGCAAATCTGTCATACTCATATTTATTACGTTAAATCCGAAAATTTTTGCGCATAATTTAGAGTCAGTCGAGCTGAACGGCATATCGAGATCCATTTTTGCGAAACGCTTATAAATTGACTCTGCCCGTTTGCTTTTACCGCCCATTTTGAGTCTTATTCCCTCTTGAGGAAGCCAACCGCTTACACGTCCGATTTTGACTCGATACCATAAATAATTATCTTTGTCTCTTACTGCACTTGGAACGCTAATCCAGTCATCGGGCATTTCTATTTCTTGATAGCTTGAGTCTCTGTCTGCCTTAGTGTAAATCGCAAGAGTCGACTCTAACGCATAACCCCATTGACCTTTTGCGGGAGGTTCTGGAATTGCAAAAGCTATCGAGGCCGAGAAAATTATTAAAGCTAACGATAAAGCAAATTTTTTCATGATTTAACACTCCTAAAATATAATTTATTTCGTCAATGTTCTGACAAAATTATTTTTTCTGAAAGCGCCGGCAATAACTTTTATATGAGTCCTTCTGTTGTCCTGCATCAGAAAATAACGCCGGAGATTCAATTTTTCTTGAGTCTCTTGCCGATTTCAGAAATAACAGTAATATTATAGTCTCGATTCATTTTTGCTGCTGAATCCGAATGATACGTGTGCTGAGATAACTAAGAACTCCGTATTAGTTGACGCAAAGATCATTACAATTAACAAAGCGCACAAAAGTTTTCTTAATTCTCATGCTAAAAAATGTACCTCCACAAATAACTAAAAATTTACTCGTTTATTATAGTCATGACACAAAAATTTTTGCGATTAACTTATAAAATCTCCCGTTTTCCCTGAGAGGCTTTGCGGGCATACTCATAACTAAATAGGCGTGAGGGATTAATAAATTTTTTCCGTTGTCAAAATCCGGATCCGTTACTCGAATGTGCGTGTATAAATCGCCGTTATAGTCAAAGTCTGCGCGCGTCTTTAGTTCGTTGTTATAGTTGAGTTCATGATAAATTTTCAGGTCTTCCGCTTCTATTAATATAAGGGAATAATTTATTTTGCAGCTGCTCATTTCGTCGAGGGTCAAATATTCGCGTGAATTTCCGAATAAATAATCATAATTTTCGGGCGGATGAAATTTTATAACGTCTTGCAAGTTCATTTGTCCGAGTTTAAGCCATGCTTCATATTTAATCATGAAGTCTTCGCTATGATTTTGCCGTGAGTGGCCTATTTTGCGCGCTATTGGGATTCTTGCGGTGTCTAAAACTTTGCAGCTTCCGGGAGAGTTTATAAATATTAACTGGAAGTCTTCGAGTGGTTCGCCGTCCTCGAAAGATACGAATCTGACCCATTTTCCGGAATATAAATCAATTCCGGCGACGCAGAATTTACCGAACATATTAGATTTTGCCATTATTACGGAGTCGATTTTCATTTATATGTGAGTGAGTATTAAATCATCAAGTGTCTTGCTTATCATTTCGGCTAATAATCTTCTGTGGCAGTGAGTCGGCTCAGGTTCGGCGCATAATAAGCAAAGAGTCTCGTAATAGCTAAATCTCGTAATGAAGTCATTTATAGATTTTCGCTCGTTCATGAGATTTGTATATTGAGTCTCGTATTCCGGCCAAGAAATTTTTTTCTTCTTGTAAGCTGTTAATAAATCTTTAGTCGGTGCATATTCCGGGCAGTGTTCATAATCGCAGCTGCAAATTTTGGCGAGAAAATATTTTAGGTCATTTTTCTTTGTGAAGCCTGCGAAGACGTTATTATTTATGAGTCTTACGTCAATTAATTTTTTGATTCTATAATATTTTATGCGCTCGAAAAATTGTTCTGCTGATTTTTTCGTGAATCCGATTGTGTACAGAAACACTTTTATAAATTCCTCCGTTCGTTGTATGCAGCTAAAAAATAATTATATGGCAGATTGTCAAGTGAGTGCAAGAAAATATTTGTGCATAGGAAATTTTTATAACGTCCTCTTTTCGTTGTGTAGCAGCTGATTTCGCAAAATAATTATAGGGCACTGCAAGAAAATATTTGTGTACAGAAAATTTTATAACGTCCTTATTTCGTTGTATGCAGCTGATTTCGCAAAATAATTATAGGGCAGCGCAACACTTTTAGAGTAAAAAATTTTACATGTCCGCACAATGAACAGAACGAAATTAAATTATAGTCATATCATGTCGCAATTTACGCCGGAATCTTACGAGCATTATAACAGCAATAAAATTCGAGTATAATAGCTATGTAATAAATTTTATAACACTCATATAACTATCAAGACAGATAAAGGAATCAAACACGAATCTCACGCTATTAGTTCGGCAATATATCACGTGCCCGAGACAACTATAAACGCTAAGAATAAAAACTTTGATGAAGAATTTAATTTTACGCCTTCTCAGAACAGGGACTCACAGCAATTTATTTTGGCTGGTCAGTCTGCAAGAGCTTATATTTTGCGTAAATTATTAAATATTCGTCAAGACGCAATTTCACTTAATCATTCATGTAAAATCTATGCTAATATTATTCAATCAATCCATAATAAACGAAGGGAGAAATTTTTTATGGCACTCTTAAATTATGATGTGCTGGCCAAGTCAGGCTATAAGGGCTATATTTTACGCGATGCCCCCGAAAAAATTATGCAGTTCGGCGAGGGAAATTTTTTGCGCGCGTTCGTTGATTACTTCTTTGATGTCGCAAACGAGAAAGCAAATTTCAACGGTAAGGCCGTATTAGTTCAGCCTATCGCACCCGGACTCTCTGACATGATTAATCAGCAGGAAGGACTCTACACTCTTTATCTGCGCGGCAGTGAAAAAGGTCAGAAAATTGACTATAAGCGCGTAATTTCGTCTTGCAGCAGAGCAATTAACCCCTATGCGCCAGACGGTTGGACAAAAGTTTTGGAGCTCGCAAAGAGTCCTGATCTTGAAATCGTAGTAAGCAACACAACAGAAGCCGGAATCGTTTATGATGAGTCATGCAAATTTGATGATGTACCGCCTTCAAGTTTTCCCGCAAAATTAACAAAAGTCTTGTTCGAGCGTTACAAAGCCGGCTTAGATGGTCTTGTGATTCTAAGCTGTGAGTTAATCGACAACAACGGCAAAGAGTTATTATCATGCGTGAATAAATATATTGACTCATGGAAATTAGAATCAGCGTTTAAAGACTGGGTCAACAACAAAAATATTTTCTGCTCGACTCTCGTTGATAGAATCGTCCCCGGCAGAATCCGTAACCCTCAAGAACTTGCAGAACTCAACAAAGCAAACGGCTACGAAGATAATTTACTTGATGTCGGTGAAGTTTTCGGAGTCTGGGTAATCGAAGGCCCCGCAGAACTTGAGGATAAATTACCCTTCAAGAAAGCAGGAGTCCCCGTTCATGTTGTACCTGATGTAACGCCTTACAAGAAACGCAAAGTCAGAATATTAAACGGTGCTCATACAGGTTTTGTGCCGGGAGCTTACCTCGCAGGCTTTGACATTGTTCGCGACTGTATGCACAACGAGACAATTAAATCATTCATGAACAAAATGTTATATGATGAAATTATCCCGACATTGCCGCTCGATAAGAAAGATTTAACCGATTTCGCCGAGGCAGTGCAGGACAGATTCAATAATCCGTTTGTGAATCATGAATTAATGAGCATTACCCTTAATTCGACATCAAAGTGGCGCGCGCGTAATTTGCCGAGTCTGCTTGAGTACGTCGAGGAGAAAAAATCTTTGCCCCCGTGCTTAACTATGAGTCTTGCGGCCTATATCGCGTTTTATTCGAGCAATATTCAGGAGCTTAACGATAAGGGACTCGTTTGCAAGCGCGAGAAAAATTCTTACACAATCAGCGATGACAGATGGGCATTAGAGTTTTTCTTTGCACACAAGGACGACTCGCCTGAAAAATTAGTAAACGCCGTATTAACGAACGAGTCAATGTGGGGTCAGGACTTAACGAAAATTGCAGGTCTCGAACAGGCAGTAATTAATGACCTCAAGAAAATTCGCGCTGATGGAGCCGAAGCAGCATTTAAAAGTGTGCTGTAATTCATAAAATTTTCACGCGGCAATATATAATAATTCGCAGGAGGTGTAAACATGAAAAAATTAGCAGTTATTTTAGCTTTTATTCTCGCGTTTGAGTCTGTTGCACTTGCTGCGGATTCTGCTGCTGTGATAAATAATTTCGCGTTCAATGCCGCAAAGTTAATCGCTGAGTCGTCGCCTGAAGGTAATTTTTTCTTTTCGCCGTATAGCATTATTACAGCGTTTGGGATGGTCTACGCGGGCGCAAAGGGTTTGACGGCAAACGAAATCGAGCGCGCATTAAATTTTTCGCCGGAAATTCACAAAAATTTGGGTCTCCTCGCGAAAGAAATTAATCACGAAATTTTTAAATCAGCAAATAGAGTCTGGCTTCAGAAGGGTTTGACTCTCAATGACGATTACAAAACTTTATTAGCTGATAATTATTTAAGTTCGGCATATGAACTCGATTTCACAAATAGTCTTGACTCGTCGCGCAGATTTATTAATAACTGGGTCAGCAGACAGACTCAAGGCCGGATCAAAGATTTATTAAGCACTTTAACGCGGGGGACTCTCATGATATTAACGAATGCAGTATATTTCAATGCTGAATGGCTTGACCCGTTCGATAATAATTTAACGAGTCTAAAACCTTTCAATTATTCCGGCAAAAAGTTTATTGATGTTCCTACAATGCAGAAGCGCGAGAATTTGCAGTATGGCGAGCTTGACGGAATGAAATTTGTCAGACTCCCTTACAAAAATTGCGATATGTCAATGATTGTGCTTTTACCTGAAGACGGCAAAACGGGCTTGGAGGGCTTGAATCATTTAATTTTTGCGAATATTGCAAAGTCGATGAAAGATTTTCGCGTTGATTTATGGCTGCCGAAGTTCAAGACGGAGAGTAAATTTAATCTCAATGATTTATTTATGACTCTGGGAGTGAAGACAGCTTTTAGTGATGATGCAGATTTTTCCGGAATTACAAGTGATGAAGGACTCAAAATTGATGCTATTATTCACAAAACTTTTATAGAAGTCGACGAGAAGAAAACCGAAGCCGCCGCTGCAACTGCTATAACAATGGTAAAAGTTACGTCTTTGCAGCCACTTGACGTTAAAGAATTTCATGCGGACAGACCGTTTTTATATTTTGTGATTGATGATAAGACGGGAATTATTTTATTTGTTGGCAGACAGACATTCAAATAGATTATAATTCTTTCATTCTTTCATTACTTTTTTCTCCTACTCTCTTGGATGAGTGATTCATTCGAGAGAGTTTTTTTGCGCGCGCGAATAAAATTTTTTGCATGATTATAAAATTTTTTTGTCTCGTGAAGTCTTGCATATAAACGCGTGAAATAACTTTTTTGTAGTTGTAAATGTAGTTGTAAAAAATAGACAGCCCCGCGAATTTGTGAGACTGTCTGAATGAATGCAAATATTTTAGCAGAAAACTTCTAACTTGATAATTTATTCTTGCGTTCAATTTTTTTCCTGTGAAGCCAGCCGTAGAAATTTGGTGCATATCTGCGCAAAAAAGCTCGTGCTATAGGTACTGGTTCATAAACAGGGTGCTCAAAGAGAAAATCATGAAATTTTAGAGCTTCGCAAAATCTTTGATAGTTCTCGACTGAATAATATTTCTTGATTATATTTCGCATGTCATTAATATCACGTATCAGAGGTTCATGTTTCCAAGGAATAAATAAGCTCTGAAATAAATTATCGGCATATTTCATTGTTACGTCAGAAATTTTGAAAGCTCCGATATTGGCCGGTCTACCTTGATCATAATCTGAAACGGGAAGAATTTTTTCATCAGATACAACATGACCGAATAAATAACGGGTTGCAAGCGCATTTCTGAAAGCGTGATTCAATATTACCCCGCATATATTAATATCATGTAGAACACACCAAGAGTCACGCTTCATAAACGGCAGTACGCACAAAAAATTTAACATCTCGCACGGATGAAAATGTTCCGTATCAAGCACAAGCAAATCAATATCTCCGCCGATTTCTTCAATAAAGTACGATATATCCCTTCCACGAAAAATTTGCCATTTATCATTATTTGCAAGCTCGGAAAATTTTTCATTCACGAGAAAGCCTGATAATTTTTCAGGATATCCATATGCTTTTTCTAAATAATCGACGGAATATAATTTTGCGCCTTCAATATCTGATATTGCATTAAGAATTATTGCGCTGCCTCCGCCGGAAGAGACTCCGACTTCCAGAATCTTGCGCGGCTTTAATGCTCTTATTATGCCGTTGAGAAAATAACGCTCATTTTTCTTCATTTCTGAATATGGGTCAATGATGTCATAGATCGGAGTCAATCTTTCACGCTCAAAATTTTCGTAAATGATAGGCTCGTTGCTCGTTGCTCGTTGCTCGTTGCTCAATGGTAGCGGCTCAAACATTTTTTGTCTACGTCCTTTCTACGTATTTTGCTGAGATATTTTACTTATTTTAATTCCATAGAGTCAAGAATATCAAGCAATATTTTATTAGTCTCGCTTTCTTCGTCAGTTGCGGTTATTGCCGTGAACATGTAAAAATTTTCGTCTCCGTCTATTAATGCGAAACTTTTTCCTTCGTTGAACTCAAATATATAAATTCCATCTTCGCCGCTTTCTGGTGTAGTGCCGTTAAAATTTTTCGAGTAATTCTCGGCGATTTCCTTTATTGTGAGATTTCCCGGACTCCCTGACGTTATAGCAATTGCACCGGGTATATTATCATCGTCAGGAAGTACAGCGACCATAGATGAACCATTTTCTAAAATTTTTTCTGATGCCGACCAGCCTTCAGGAATATTCAGCGAGAAATATTTAAATTCGCAAATTTCAGCACATGCACTCGAACTTATTAACGCAATTATCAGCACACAAATTATAAATCGTCTCATTTTCTGACCTCCGTTATTATTACGCAAAAATTTTTTATCGTCAGGAAGTATTACAGCTGTTGTCTAAAATTTTCACTATTTCAGCACATGCACTCGAATTTTATTTATTCGCCTCCTTTGCATTTTTTCTGTGAATGTCAATAAAATTTAGGCGCAAAGCATTTGTTACAACACAGAAACTCGAAAGACTCATTGCAGCAGCTCCGAACATAGGATCTAATTTCAATCCCCAGAGTCCAGCAGCTAACGGAATCCCTATCACGTTATAAATAAATGCCCAGAACAAATTTTGATGAATATTTCTTAATGTAGCGCGACTCAATCTTACAGCAGCAGGAACATCAAGCAAATTACTCTTCATTAATACAACATCAGCAGCATCAATCGCTATATCTGTGCCGGCTCCTATTGCTATTCCTATATCAGCGCGGGTCAATGCTGGTGCGTCGTTAATTCCGTCTCCTGTCATTGCGACATTTCCTGAACCTTGAAGCTCTCTAATGACGCTCTCTTTACCATCGGGCATTACTCCTGCAATTACTTCGTTGACTCCTGCTTGAATGCCTATTGCCTGCGCTGTCTTCTCATTATCGCCGGTTAACATGACGACTCTAATTCCCATTGACTGTAAATCTTTTATTGCTTCCGGACTGTCGGGTTTAATTGTGTCGGCAACTGCGATAATTCCCAACAATTTTTTATCCTGCACGAACATTAAAGGAGTCTTGCCGTTTTGCGCGAGTTCTTCAGCCTTCTTGATATATTTCACGGGAATATCAAATTTTGCAGTAATAAATCTCACGCTCCCGCCGGTTAATTCAGATCCCCCCGGTAATGTCGCAATTAAACCATTGCCCGGCAAAGCATGAAAATTTTCGACCTCATAAGGCACTAAATCTCTTGTGCGCGCAAAATCTGTAATGGCCTTTGCTAATGGGTGCTCGCTCTTGTTCTCAAGTGAATAAGCAATCATCAATAAATATTTCTCGTTCTCGATCGGTATTATGTCTGTTACTTTGGGTTCACCGCTGGTAATTGTTCCGGTTTTGTCGAACACAGCAATTTTCATTTTTCCGGTCTGTTCGAGAGATTCGGCGGTCTTGAATAATATTCCGTTTTTCGCGCCGATTCCATTTCCGACCATTATAGCAACAGGAGTCGCAAGTCCAAGCGCACAAGGACAGCTGATAACTAATACTGCAATCCCGTACGATAAAGCATCGCCGAAAGTTTTTCCCGCAATGAGCCATGATATAACAGTTATAACCGCAATTAATATTACAGCAGGGACAAATATTCCGCAGACTTTATCAGCGATTTTTGCGACGGGTGCTTTAGTTGCGGACGCGTCAGAGACCATTTTTATAATTTGCGATAAAGTTGTATCTTGGCCGACTCGAGTCGCTTCACACTTCATAAAACCTGATTGATTGACAGTTCCGGCAGATACAGAGTCTCCGGCTGCTTTGTCAACTGGTATGCTTTCACCGGTGAGGGCTGACTCATTTACTGCGCTGACTCCTTCAATTATAATGCCGTCGACGGGGATATTTTCGCCGGGTCTGATAACAAAAATTGTTCCTCGCTGTACTTGTTCGATCGGGACTGTAATTTCTTGATTGTTACGTAAAATATTTGCGGTTTTCGGAGCTAGCTTCATTAAACTTTTCAGCGCGTCAGTTGTGCGTCCCTTAGATTTAGCTTCGAGCATTTTTCCGACGGTTATAAGAGTGAGAATCATTCCGGCAGACTCAAAATAGAAATCGTGAGCAGTATAATAATTTAAACGAGTCATAGTGAACAATACAAAAACGCTCCACGCAAACGACGCAAACGATCCCATTGCAACAAGTGTATCCATGTTAGGCGCAAAATGAAATAACGACGTGAAGCCCGACACAAAAAATTTCTGGTTTATTATCATGATTATTGCAGCTAATAATAATTGAGTCAGACCTATTGCGATATTATTTCCTGCAAAAAATTCCGGCAAAGGCAATTTTATCATTTGTCCCATCGAGAAATACATTAAGACAGCAAGAAATATCAGCGAAAAAATTAATCTGCGCTTCAAAATCGGAGTCTCTTTGTCGGTCAATGAGTCATTTGATTCAGAATTAATTTGTGCGTTGACTTCCGGAGCATTAAGACTCGCACCATAGCCGGCCTTCTCGACTGCTGCAATAATTTCTGAAGGTTTTGCACTGCCTTCGACGATCATAGAATTTGTTAATAAGCTGACAGAACATGAAGTAATGCCGGGCAATTTTTTAACGACTCTTTCGACTCTTGCAGAACAAGCCGCGCAAGACATTCCAGTTATATTATAGTGTTCAGACATGGGAATTATTCACACCTTTTTTGCTTTATTATATACGTTTGTGCAAGAGTGATAAATAAAAATGGGGGACTCATTCATCCCCCGTGAAAAATTAATTGCTACTTCAAGAACTCTGATGCGATCTTAACGAAAATTGCTGTGCCTTCCCATAAAACGTCCTCGTCAATATTGAATACTGGGTTATGGTGCGGGAAATCTGCTTTCTTATCTGGATTCGCCGAACTCAGGAACATAAACGCACCCGGAGCTTTTCCGAGATAAAACGCGAAATCTTCACCGCCCATATTAGGAGCATTAACGCGAGTAATTACTTTTTCTGTGCCGAGTACTTCAATTGCACATTTTCCGGCAAAATCTGCCATTTCTTTATCATTCACTACAGGAGGCGCACCCCAGTCCATAAAGAAATCTACATTGCCCCCAAACGCTTGAGCAGTAAATTTCGAGACTTCTTCTATACGCTTGGCCATTTTCTGGCGGTTTTCTTCTTTGAAAGCTCGTGTTGTGCCCTCGATTACGACAGTTCCGGGAATGATGTTATATTGCGCTCCTCCTTGAATCTTGCCGATCGTAATAACAACTGGTTCATTTGCGTTAAATTCGCGCGCGACAATTCCTTCAAGCCCTAATACAACATGAGCAGCTATATTAATCGGGTCGACTCCTTTTTCTGGTGTTGAACCGTGGCAGCCTGTGCCGTTAATTGTAATAACAAATCTATCAAATGAAGCCATAACAGCACCGGGGCAGACGATAAATTTTCCTGCTGGGATTGTGCGGTCTAAAATTGTCCCGATATGAGTCCCGAACACAGCATTTACGCCTTCCATAGCGTTATTCTTTATCATTATGGGTGCACCTTTTGCAATTTCCTCGCCGGTCTGGAAGAGTAAGCGCACTTCACCATTAAGTTTGTCTTTGTTAGCGTTGAGAATCTTTGCTGTACCTAACAACATTGACGTGTGAGCATCATGACCGCATGCGTGCATTTTTCCGTCATGAGTCGAGCAATATTCTACGCCGGTTTCTTCTTTTATGGGTAATGCGTCCATGTCAGCGCGGAGGGCGATAACTTTTCCGGGCTTGCCTTTGTTGATGTATGCAATGATTCCCGAGTCGCCTTCATTTAATTTATATTCAACGCCGTACTCATTTAATTTGTCAGTTACATATTTTTGCGTGAGAGGTAAATCAAATCCAAGTTCCGGAATCTTGTGTAAATCTCTGCGCATTCTGACAAGTTCGTCTTGAATTTCTTTGCACTGATTAAACATTTTCGCGCCTCCTTCCTAATTTGCAGCTGCTTTTGACTCAGCTTTATAGAACAAACGCGCAATAAATACCGTTCCGAACACTGACAGAACAATAATTAACCACGCTTGAATGCCTATATAACTTTGCATGACCTTGCATATTAACGGGATTCCGAGACCAAATACAGCGAGTTTATGCTGCTTTAATGCGAAATTACCGAAAGTAGCTCCGAAAATTGCTGCTGAAGCGTAACTCTGCAAGCCCGTTTTTATCATTGCAGGTAATACAGCAACAATGCCGGCTCCGATAAAAGCTGCTAGAGTCGTCGCGATTAAATTCGTTACGATAGATCCGCAAATTGCCATAGTTGACACAACTTCAGCTTGTATAGTTCCCGGCTGGCTGTCTGTTACATCAAGAGCAAGTGCAGCACAAGGGACTCTCATATTTCCTATGTTGCCGGAAAGAAAACTTAAATACGTTCCCGACATTCCTAATGACGCATAATAAGAAAGCGGCTCAACAATATAGAACGCTCCGAAACTTATAACCGTAAGCAGCCACGCAGAAAATATAAGTGAAGCACTCGGCCAGCAGTCATAAGTTACACAAAGATAAATAACAGGTATAAATGCCGTCGCAGCAGCTAATAAATTTGTGGGCGTGCCGATTCTGATACAAGATTTTTTCCATGCATTCATTGCTTGTTTCTCGTCCATAGTCAAGACCTCCTTATTTTACACGATAGAGTCATGAATTATTCCCGCGAGAATCCCTATAATCATAGCGATCCCAAGTGAATATTCTGCTAAACGGGGATATTTAGGCACGACAAATTTTCCTAGTAACATCATTCCGATTGCACCGCCTAAAACAGCGCTTGTTACTCCCATATTAATTTTCGGGCCGATTGCTATCATTGAATTTGCGTTCAAGTAACCGAATATACCTATTGAACACGCAGCAGACATAACACCGAGCCACTTAATATCACCGCCGGAAACTTTTGCGCGCAGATCTTCAAGCAAAGGAGTAAATAAACCCGTCGACACAAGCCAGCCCGCACCGTTTAAGGCCATTGCAAACCATGAGACAGCAAGAATCGTGAGTGTATATCCTTCACCGCCGAACGTAACGCCCGCAGCCGTTGCACCGTTTGTAGCCGCAGCTAATTCAGTTGCAGCAGCCCCGATTATTGACAAACGCAGCCAGCTCATTGGACCTCCGATTGCTGCCATTAATCCCACCATTACTATAAATACACCTAACGCAGGACCTATTGCGGTAATCAAGCCGATTCGAAACGCCTTTTTCGGTATAGCGGGGTCAAGATTGACAGAGGCCGAAGTCCTTCGAGCTAAACGAATGAAAAAATACGCCTGCCATGCCGCAATTAAAACTGTTATTCCGCAAAGCAGCCATATTATAGGTTGGTTAGAAATCTGTAGATAATCCATAATAGTCCTCCTTGTAATATGAGATAATTAAAATAGTAATACGCACAAATTATACAAATTGCGATACTATTTCAAATTTTATGTATTATATATTATGAATTGTTATTGCGCCTCGTTATAAATCCTTATATTATAATAGTGTTAAATGCTATAATTAATTTATTGACGGAGAAAATTTAATCATGAACGAAAATATTTTAAGTTATAATACTGTCTCGCTTGATGATAATGATAATTCGCTCGTTATCCTCGATCAAACGCGACTCCCGAATGAAATAAAAATTTTGCGCCTGAAGACTCAACACGAAATTTGGGAGGCAATTTATAAATTACAAGTCAGGGGCGCACCTGCAATCGGTGTAGCAGCAGGATTCGGACTCTATCTCGCCGCAAAAAATATTGACACGGATAATTATGACTCATTCATCAAGCAGCTTAATGACGCAAAAAATTATCTCAACTCTTCACGACCTACAGCTGTTAATTTGTCATGGGCATTAAATCGAGTCGAACAAGCTGCAGTTAATAATCACGATAAAAGCGTTCAGGAAATAAAAAATTTATTGCTGAGTGAAGCTATATCTATTCAACGTGAAGACATAGAAACTTGCAAGAAAATCGGCGAATATGGACTCTCACTCCTGAAAGACGGCGACGGGATATTAACTCACTGCAACGCCGGACAATTAGCAACTTCCAAATACGGCACTGCATTAGCTCCCATTCATTTAGGGCGTGAAAGAGGTTTAAATTTTCGCGTTTATTGCGACGAGACAAGACCGTTATTACAGGGCGCGAGACTCTCAACTTTTGAATTACTTGCTGACGGAGTCGACACAACACTAATTTGCGATAATATGGCCTCTCAAGTCATGAAAAGCGGGAAAATAAATTTTGTCTTCACGGGTTGTGATAGAGTCGCGGCAAACGGGGACTCATGCAATAAAATCGGGACTTCAGGACTCGCAATTCTCGCAAAATATTACGGAATACCATTTTATATTCTCGGCCCGACTTCTACTATAGACATGAGCATAAAAACGGGTGAAGATATTATTATTGAAGAACGACCGCAGACAGAAATTACTGATTTATGGTACAAAAAACGCATGGCACCTGAAGGCGTGAAAGTTTATAATCCCGCGTTTGATGTTACAGATAATGAG
The DNA here is from genome assembly GCA_017443945.1 of Synergistaceae bacterium. Lineage (NCBI taxonomy): Bacteria > Thermotogati > Synergistota > Synergistia > Synergistales > Synergistaceae > Synergistaceae bacterium. The sequence continues at coordinate 23,412 of JAFSXS010000001.1, read as the reverse complement.
CTTATAACGGGAATAATTACAGAATTTGGAATCGCTCGGCCTCCTTATATTGAAAGTCTGCAAAAAATTTTCGCGAAAAAGTGATAGTGCGCTGATACTGGGTGGGGAGGGGGGCAAGGGGGACGGGCTTTAGGGGGTCCCCCTCACACACGAATAAATTTTTTTACAGATTAACGTTCGGAATCGTCGCAAAGCCCTTCGCTAAATCATCATCAGTCGGAATATAATCCGTCATTGTGTGATTATTATATTGTTCGTACGCCTTCATGTCGAAATAGCCTGTGCCGGTGAGTCCAAGAATTATAGTTTTCTCCTCGCCGGTTTCCTTGCACTTGAGAGCTTCATCAATACCGACTCTAATTGCATGACTCGACTCTGGGGCGGGCAAGATTCCTTCAACGCGCGCGAACATCTCTGCAGCCTCAAAAACGCTGGTCTGTTCAACTGCTCTAGCTTCCATTAGTCCGTCGTGATAAAGCTGTGATAAAATGCTGCTCATTCCGTGATAACGCAATCCGCCGGCATGGTTTGCACTCGGTATGAAGTCATGTCCGAGAGTGTACATTTTCGCCATCGGGCAAACTTTTCCGGTGTCGCAGAAATCATACGCAAATTTTCCGCGAGTAAAGCTCGGACAGCTCGCAGGTTCGACAGCAATAAATTTATAGTCAGCTTCACCGCGCAATTTTTCGCCCATGAACGGAGAAATTAACCCGCCTAAATTCGAGCCTCCTCCAGCACAGCCAATTATAATATCAGGTTTAATCCCGTATTTATCGCACGCTGCTTTTGTTTCGAGTCCTATTATAGATTGATGCAATAGAACTTGATTTAACACGCTGCCGAGTACATAGCGATAACCTTCTGTAGATACTGCGACTTCTACAGCTTCAGAAATTGCACAGCCGAGAGATCCTGTAGTGCCTGGGTGGTCTGCGTTAATTTTACGGCCGATTTCAGTTTCCATTGATGGCGAAGGCGTTACATCTGCCCCATAAGTGCGCATTACTTCACGTCTAAAAGGTTTCTGCTCGTAAGATACTTTCACCATGAAAACTTTGCAGTCAAGCTCAAAAAATGAACACGCCATAGCTAAGGCCGTACCCCATTGACCTGCGCCCGTTTCAGTTGTTACGCCTTTGAGTCCCTGTTTCTTTGCGTAATATGCTTGAGCGATTGCAGAATTTAATTTGTGAGAACCTGATGTGTTATTGCCCTCGAATTTGTAAAAAATGTGCGCGGGAGTATTTAACACTTTCTCAAGAAATACAGCATGTGTGAGCGGTGAAGGTCTGTACATCTTGTAAAAATTATAAATTTCTTCCGGAATCTTTATATATGCTGTGTCGTTGTCTAGTTCCTGTCTTATAAGCTCGTCACAGAAAATCGGGCGCATATCCTCAAACGTTAACGGCTTCAATGTTCCAGGATGAATCAAAGGCGCGGGCTTAGTCTTCATATCTGCTCTGACATTGTACCACGATGACGGAATTTCTTTCTCGTCGAGATAAATTTTATAAGGCACATCTAGTTTGCTCATTTAAATCACTCCTTGTTAAAACTTGCAGCTATTATAATGCACATGAAAAAATATATTGCTAGCATAATTGATTTATTACTGGTTAGGAAATGTCTAATAAAACAGGAAAGCGGGAGAAAACAGCTCCTCCCGTTTTTAGTGTTTAATAGTAAGCCTTTAGAGCCTCGATTCTATCTCTTGTTGCTTCTGTGTAGGCCTCCACGCGCGAATATCCGTCACGCATATAACGTCTTGCAGCTTTGTCGCGTCCGTTTGATATCCATTGACGCTGCTCTCTTTTCACACGCTCAAGGTCGCGCCCTGATAGAACGTCCTTCAAGCCTTCCCATGTAGTATTTAACTCTCTGTCAGCGCGTGCAAATTCCGGGTTGCTCATTAATCTGCCGTACTCTTTATTAGTAAGCGCAAAAGATGAGCCGACAAGCACCAATACCAACGCTAAAGCACAAAATAAACGCTTCATGATAAATTAATTTCCTCCTTTACGAGATTTCATGAATGATAATAGCACAAGTCCCGCAGCAATAGCTATTAGAATCCCAGCGATTAACGGTCTAAATCTCACCCACGCGACTGCAATTACTATTAATGACCACGCAAGACCGAGCATCCATGCAACAAAGCCAGTCCCCGCGCCTATGATTGTCCCGACTATCGGAATAATATCGCCCGCAACTGATAACGGAGCAAATACCATTTTTAAGCCTGTAACAACGAGCAGAACTCCAACGACTCGAAGAACCCAAGCCATAATTTTATTTCCTGAGCGCGCACCCTCGAACATGTCAGACATTGATACACGACCCATTGACAGACGGCTGAATGTATAACCGTTTGTAGCTTTATATTGCGTGAAAGTATTTCCGGAGATTTGTGCAATTAATGATATTTCCGACGGCAAAATTTGAGTGAATGAGACTCTAACGTCGCCAATTTCGGGTGAATTTGGATTCGAGCCTAAATAAATAGTGCTTCCCGACGCATGAATTAAACCGCGTTTGTTATTGACTGTTAAAAGATTTTGTACGGATCTAGCGTCAAAGCTCACGATATTTAACGAGACTGCACCGCTTATAGAATGTGCGAGAAAGTCAGGCAGTTTATAAGCTCCAAAATTTATATCACGCGCCCAAATTGAAGAGTCTTCGATGTTTGCAAGAGTTTTATTTAATCCGCGATATTCAGGATCCTTGAAAGAATTTGAGTCTACCGGTCTTGATGTCCACTCTTTAGAATATGTGTATGTTGTTATAGTTTCTTCGCCGCCGCCTAATTTTTTGCGTGTTTCGCTGCGTGAATGCTCTTCCCATTGATAAAATTCTACGTCGCGTTTGAGATTCAAAGCGTTTGCAGTGATTCCAAATATGTTATCGCGCAAAATTTCTTGAGTGTCTGCCCGTCCTGAAGCGTGAATAACTTGACCATCAAGGCTTGAGTCAATTTTTGTGATGTCGCTTAATTCCTGAGTCAATAATTCCGCCTCACCGATTGCGCCCGCCGTCTTGAATGTTCGTTCTTCGTTCCACCATAAAAGCCACGTAGCCGCGCAGATAATTACAATCCCGACAAGAATCCCGCTGAAGGACTCGCCCATTCGTTGAAACCAGTTTTTGCTGGTTGTCTCTGTGTATGCCATGATTATAATATTCCTCCTCACAAAATTTATATGATTATATTTTATAATAAGCGCAAAATTTTTTATTGATGTAATAAATAGGAGGTAATTATAAATGTCTCTAAGCGATTTTATGGCGATGGCAGCTCTAGCAATGACGATGGCCTCAGCAAATCCCGGAAATTCTCCCGCTGCTGATGTTCAAGTGTGGCAGGATCCTAATTACGATTTCAGCCAGTTACGAAAAGTTTTGATTATGCCAGTTGAGACTCAGCTTGAAGCCGGACAAACTTTAATCCCTGAACAGCAATTAGCAAAAAATCTTGAAACATGGACAATTGCCGGCATTAGGTCAGCTGCCAAGAGAAGCACAATGATTATCAAAAATTTTGAAGATGTCATGCAGGATATGAATTTCATTTACGGCGAATACAATCAGGATTTATTTTACAAGCGCGCGTCAGAAATGGGCTATAAGGCTTTCATAATGGTAACTGTAAATCAAGCCTTCCAAACTGAACACGTGCCGGAGTCCTATCAGACTTATACAACTTACCGCGAAATTGAACACAGAGACCGCTGGGGAAGATTAATCGAGGTTGAGCGAATCCCCGAAGAACACACGGAAATTATACCTGCTCACGACGTTACTTATTTGCACACAGTCTGCCAGCCGCAATTATATTTGACAGATGACCCTAACGGCGAATACAAAGCAGCAGTTGTTTATACTATTTTCGAAGAATATCGGGGAGGCCAAGTAATTAACGCTGTAGAAAATATCTTGAAGTCATCACTAAAAAGTTTGTTCACGTTCAAGAATGCACCAGCCAAGCCACGCAGAAGATGAAGTTATAAATATTGAACCATCAGCATATAAATAACAGTCCCGGCCGTGATGCTCAAGAGTGTATTACGCTTCCAAATGTGCAGGAAAATTACAATCAAGCACGCGGCCAATTCTCTTAATCCATGAGAGTCACGCAGGCAATAAATAACTAGCATTGCCATAACTGAATAAGGCAGCACACGGCCAAGATATATAATAAATTTCGGGCAGCTCTTATTAAACGCTATGAACGGCAAAAATCGCAATAAAATCGTAATAAAGCCTGAAATAAGAATTATCGACAACGCATTAAGAGTCATGCTCAATCCTCCCGCGCAAAATAAATAAACCTGCAATTATTAACATCATCGAGGGAATCAAAAAATTTCCGGCTCCAAATAACGCAAGACATAACATACTCGCAATAAAGCCCGTCAACGCTGCATAATGATTATCAGAATTAAGCCATTGTTCAACGCAGATACTCACAAATAAAGCCGTCAATGCAAAGTCAATACCGCGCGAGTCAAATTTCAGAACTTGGCCGATTAAACCTCCCGCAAAACTTCCCGCAACCCAGTAAATTTGATCAAGCATTGAGACCAACAAGCAATAATCTTGATCTTCTGACTCGCATACAAGTGAAAATGTCTCGTCGGTCAAAGCGTAAATCAAGTAAAATTTTTTGAGGCCGGAAATATTTTTATAGCGTTCAATCATTGAGAGTCCATAAAATAAATGTCTTGCGCTTATCATTAAAGCAGTGAGTCCCGCCCCCGCGAGCGAGACCCCTGACGTAAATAAATCTATTGCTGCAAATTGCATCGTTCCTGAATAAATTGCTACTCCCATAAACAACGCCCAGAAAGCATTATAGCCCTTCGCCGATAAAAGTATCCCGAAACCGAGACCCAGCACAATATAACCTGTCATCACCGGCAAAGTATCTTTTACTGCACGTTTTATGACTGTAATGCGCATTTAAGCTCCTCGCCGTCAAGATTCACGTTAATGACTGACTCGCCCTCCGGTAAATGCTCACTCAAGATAAAATCTGCGAGTCTATCTTCTAACATTGATTGTATTGCACGTCTTAACGGTCTCGCGCCGTACTTAGGTTTGTAGCCCTTCTCTAAAATTTTCGCTTTAACGTCGTCGGGAACAGAAATTTTCACTCCCTTAGTGTCGAGCCTCACTGACAAATCATCAAGCATTGTATCAATAATCTTTAATAGACTCTCGCGTGAAAGAGGCTTAAACACTGCCATTTCATCAATACGATTCAGAAACTCAGGACGAAACATTTTATTTGCTTCGTCAAGAATAATTTTTTTCGTGCGTTCCCAGTCGCGTTGTGATTGAGACTCTTCACTGATTCCAAATCCTAAAGAGTTACCCTGTTGAGCTTCTTTCGCGCCGACATTGCTTGTCATGATTATAACGGTGTTGCGGAAATCGACTTTACGTCCCTGACCGTCTGTCAATCTTCCGTCATCGAGAATTTGCAGCAAAATATTAAAAATTTCAGGGTGAGCTTTCTCTATCTCGTCAAATAAAATAACGCTATAGGGTTTGCGCCTTACCATTTCAGTTAATTTTCCGCCGTTCTCATGTCCGACATAACCGGGAGGAGAGCCGACTAATTTAGAGACTTCATGACGTTCCATATACTCGCTCATATCGATTCTAATCATTGCGTCATCTTTGCCGAACATAAATTTTGCAAGACAGCGGGCGAGCTCAGTTTTTCCGACTCCGGTGGGTCCCATAAATAAAAAACTTCCGATCGGGCGGCGTTCATCTCTGAGTCCTGTTCTTGCGCGTCTGATTGCCCGTGCTACTGCGCTTACTGCTTCTGACTGGCCGATTAAGCGTTTAGAAATTTCTTCCTCCATTTTCAGCAAGCGTGTAGTCTCTGCCTCTGTTAATTGCTTGACTGGGACTCCGGTTTGTTCTGCAACTATTGAAGCTATGTCTTCAGCTGTAATTTTCTGCTTGATGTTCTTGCGGTTAGTCTTCCATTCTTTGAGGGCGTTATCGAGTTCTTCAGAAATTTTGCGTTCTGAATCCCTTAAATTTGTAGCCTGCTCGTATTTTTCTGCTAAGACGGCTTCTTCTTTCTGTTTCTTGACGGCGTCTAACTTTTTCTCGATTTCACGAATATAATCGGGCGGTTCAAGAGACATTAAACGCGTTCTAGCTCCGGCCTCGTCGATTAAATCAATGCCCTTATCCGGCAAAAATCGATCTTGAATGTATCTCGATGACAATTTTGCGGCTGCGTCGATTGCTTCATCAGTAAAGATTACATTGTGATGATTCTCGTATCTGTCCTTGAGTCCCTGAAGAATCAAAACAGAGTCTTTTACGTCGGGCTCGTCGACTTGGATGGGCTGAAATCTTCTTTCAAGTGCTGCATCTTTCTCGACATATTTTATGTACTCGTCTTGAGTTGTTGCGCCTATAACCTGAAAAGTTCCGCGCGATAGTTCAGGCTTCAAGATATTTGCTGCGTCCGTTGATCCTTCTGCGTTACCTGCACCGATAATCGTATGAATCTCATCGACAAATAAAATTATATCGCCTTTGCTGTCGGTTAATTCTTTGACGATTCTGCGCAGACGTTCTTCAAATTCACCGCGATATTTTGTGCCTGCTACGAGAGTCCCCATATTTAATTGCACGATTCTTTTATTCTGCAAAGGTTCGGGGGCTGTACCTGACGCAATGAAACGCGCGAGTCCTTCAACTACGGCAGTTTTTCCGACTCCTGGTTCGCCGATTAAGACGGGATTCGATTTAGTCCGCCTGCATAAAACCTGCATGACTCGTTTAATTTCTTTCTCGCGTCCTATAACGGGATCTAGTTCGCCATTTTTCGCACGTGCCGTTAAGTCTGTGCCTAAATTATCAAGAGTGGGCGTTCTTAATTGAGTTTTTCTCTTAGCGTCGCTGCCTGATGCTGTAGGAATATTAGATTTTGACGGACTGCCGGACAAGACTTCATTTATCTGCTTAATTACTGCACTGGGAGTTATTCCCATTGTCTTGAACTGTTGCACAATAAGGCCGGAATCATCACTTAATAGACCTAGTAAAATATGTTCTGTATCGACGTAATTTACACCCATTTTGCGGGCTTCATGCATTGCGAGATCGAGTGCTTTATTTGCCTGAACACTTACAGGAAGATCAACGGGCTTTGTTAATACATCTTGAGTGTTGCCGCCGATTAGTTCGCGAATATGAGCAGCGAAATCTTCAGGGTTAACGCCTAAATTCTGTAATGCCTGACAAGCTACGCCACCGCCCTCTTGAAGTAAGCCCAATAATAAATGTTCCGGCTGTACCATTGGATGACCCATATTTAAAGCCTCGTGATGTGCTAATTGTATGACTCGTTTGCCTCGTTCTGTAAAGAATTGCCACATAAAAATTTTTTCTCTCCGTTCTGATTTATATTAAACTTGTCAGCATGTTTCTTAATAAATCGGCGTGCATTTCTCCGCGTTCTGACGGCTGAATATTATTTTGCTGTGTCTGAGAGTCTGACTCTTTTAGTGCTATCTCAATTAAAAGTCTCTCGCGTGCTGTGATTAATTCGCGGTTTTGCAGGTACTCTAATAATCTTTTTGCTTCATTGATTGATATAGAATCGCCGATTATGCTGCTTAAGTGCTCGTTTTTTTCTTCGGAGGTCGAACAACTTATCTTGAGAATCTTTATATAACCGCTGCCGCCTCGCCTGCTTTCGATTAAGTAACCTTGTTCGGGGCTGAATCTGCTTCTAAGGACGTAATTAATTTGACTCGGTACACAGTCAAAAGTTTCTGCTAATTCTTTGCGTCTTAGTTGTATAAAGTCTTCGTTTTCGGCCTCGTCTAGTAAAGCTAATAAATATTTCTCAATTTCACGTGTTAAATTATTCATGATTGATTCACCCTTTCTGAGTATGTAATTATATTTGCTAGGTCAGTGATAATCAAGATTAAAATTTTAATTTTTTGTTATCTGTGCGGACAATGTGTAACGAGTAATAAACCCTCATGCTGAAATTGTAATAACGGCCATAAATTTTTATTAAAGTCTTTCGGAAACGTGCATTACTGAATATCAAACGCAATAATTTATAATTCGACAGTATAATTTAATATAACAAAGGAGGCAAATTATTATGAAGCAAAAATTTATAACGTTCGGTGAAGTAATGCTCAGACTCACTCCCCCAAATTATCAGAAAATCCGCATGGCCAGTTTCTTCGAGGCGACTTACGGCGGGAGCGAAGCAAATATCGCTATTGCACTTGCAAATTTAGGGATCGACAGTACATTTTTTAGCGTCGTACCAAATAACTCACTCGGAAAAAGCGCAATAAGAATGTTACGAAGCAACGACGTACACTGCAGCCCGGTAATATTAAGCACTCCGGAAGAGACTCCGACTCACAGGTTAGGGACTTATTATCTTGAGACAGGCTACGGGATCAGGCCAAGCAAAGTAACTTACGACAGAAAACACAGCGCAATAACTGAATATGATTTTAGCAGCGTTGATCTTGATAAATTGCTTGACGGCTTTCAATGGCTGCACTTAAGCGGTATTACTCCGGCACTATCACAAAATTGCGCAGATTTTATTTTGTCATTCTTAGAGAAGGCGAAGGAGAAAAATTTAACTGTCAGCTTTGACGGTAATTTCAGAAGCACCCTTTGGACATGGAATGAAGCGCGCGATTTCTGCACACAATGCCTGCCGTTTGTTGATGTCCTGCTTGGAATTGAACCCTATCACTTATACAGAGACGAAAACGATCACAGCAAGGGTGATTACAAGGACAATATACCGTTACAGCCAAATTATGAGCAGCAGGACGAAATTTTTTCGCGCTTTGTTGAGAAATATCCGAATCTAAAATGTATTGCCAGGCACGTGAGATACGCTCATTCAGGCAGCGAAAATAGTTTAATGGCCTACATGTGGTATCAGGGACATACTTTCGAGAGCAGGACATTTACATTTAACATTCTTGATCGTGTAGGCGGGGGCGATGCATTTGCCAGCGGGCTTATTTATGCAATGATGAATAATTATAAGCCTATGGACATGGTAAATTTTGCGGTTGCAAGCAGCGTTATAAAGCACACTATACACGGCGACGGAAATATCACGGACGACGTAGAGAGCATTCAAAGTCTCATGAATATGTCATACGATATTAAACGGTAAAAGCAAAGTCAAGGGCGAAAACATTTTTTTGCATACGGTGCCGTCTGCGGGGCGTTGGCTGCTCCCGTTGGTCGCAGCAGAAAATATGTCGCGAACTTGCAAAATTAACGGCCGTTAGAATAAATCATTTACTCCAGCGGCCAAAATTTTTTGCTAGAATAATGCAGGGAATAACGCTTTAGGAATCGCAAGCCAGAAATCAGGGAAAATTATTAACAATAACAGCACTACTAATGACGAAATAAAATAAGGCAATGTCCCCTTGAAACCTTCTTCTATAGTTGTACCGCTTATCGATGAAGCAAGCAGCAAGCATAACCCATATGGAGGCGTTACGAGTCCTAGTGCTAACGTTACAATAATTATTAATCCTAAAATTATCGGGCTTATCTCAAGTGCTACAGCTGACGGCAATATTATCGGCACAAATAAAATCATCGCAGGTACAGCATCCATAAACGTCCCTATGAACAAGAAAAATAATACTGTTACAAGCAAAAATATTCCTTTACCGCCGGGCAGCGCTAAAAATAAATTTCTCGCTAAAATATTCAACTGGTAATAGCTCAATAATTCACCTAAAGCATTCGCAGTCGCCAGCGCAAATAATGACAGTGAAGCCATTTTCATTGTGTCAATTAAAATATGCGGGAGTCTGCTAATCTTGATTGAACCGTAAAAGAATATCCCGACTAATAATGCGTAAATGCAGGCAAATGCAGCTGACTCAGTCGGAGTAAAGAATCCTGACACAATACCGCCAATTAAAATTATAGGTGTCAATAATGCCGGCATTGATATTAATGTGTGCTTAAGAGCTACAGCAAACGGAACTTTTTCACTCTGCGGGAAATTTTTAGAGTTAGCATACATTTTTACAACGATCATCTGCGCAATTCCGAGCAAAATTCCCGGAACAATTCCAGTCATAAATAACGCACCCGTCGAACAGCTCGCTATACCTGAATACACGACCATTGTTATACTCGGCGGAATTATAGATCCCAGAGTCGACGACGCTGCAGTAACTCCTACTGAAGTGCCCTTGTCATAGCCCTGTTTCTCCATTGCAGGAATAAAAATTTTTCCTACTCCCGACGTATCAGCCTGCGAGGATCCGGAAATTCCAGCAAACACCATCGAGACTAATACATTTGCATATGCGAGACCGCCTTTTTTGTGTCCGACCAAATCACAAATGCACTCAATTAATTTTTCTGTTATTCCGCCCTCGTTCATCAAGTTTGCTGCTAAAATAAATAACGGCACGGCTAAAAGTGTAAAGCTGTTGAGGCCATTAAACATTTTCGTAAATACTACTGTGTTCGGAATAGCAGGAAGGCACGCAATACCCGTGAATGATACGATTCCAAGCGCAAAGGCGATAGGCACTCCGATAGCTATAAATCCTACGAACATAATTATTAATACAGTACCGAGCATTATTTATTTTCTCCCTTCATGAGCTTCCCGATTTTGTCAAATATCCCGTAAATTAAATAAATAGCTCCTGTCGCTCCGCAAATGGGAATACATAACCAAGTGGGCCCGCGCTTCATTGCCGGAATATTAACCCAGCGGAAATTCCAAAATTGTTTTGCTGCAATATATCCGTAATAGACCATTAAGACACAGAACGTAAGCACAATTAAATCTATAATAATTTGCAGGAATAATTTAGCTTTCTCGCTCTTCATTGAGTCTATAAGGCTGCTGAATGCAAAATGTGCGTTCGAATGCACCATCGCACCCGCTCCCATGAAAACCGCCCATATAAATGAATACATGCTGACATCTTCTGTCCACATCGCAGCGACTCCCATGTAACGGCATATAATTTGATAGACAACTACAACAAGGAAAATCAGCAAAAATAATCCGCCTATAGCAATTTGTATTTTCTGTAAGCCGTCATCTAATTTTTTCATGAAATTTTTTCACCTCTCATAAATAAAGAAAGACGGACATAACGCCCATCTTTCATAATTGAGTCTCGAAATATTTTATTACTCTGCTGCACGAACCATGTTTAATTGTTCCTGCATGTCGTTGGCCTTTGCAAATGCGTCTTGAATCGGCATTGCTATTGCTTTGAATGCTGCTATGTCAATATCGGCAAATTCTGTAACGATTGCTCCGTCCTTGATTGCGCGCTGCTTGGACTCTTCAAACATTCTGTAAGTTACTGCGCGTTCTTCTGCGGTGCTTGCCTCAACAGCTGCATTAATCCAATTTTTCTGCTCGTCAGTGAGTCTGTCGTAACGTTCGCCGTTCATCATGAATAAACGAGTCGTAAAATCGTGATGAGTCTCAGAAATATATTTTCCGTTCGCTGTCTTATGATGTTCTTTCTGAGTTAAATTTGTGTAGTCATTCTCTGCGCCGTCGACAACTCCCTGCTGTAACGCCTGATAGAGTTCGCCCCATGCAACGCTTGTAGGAATGGCCCCGCAATTTTTGAAAAATTCCTGCTGAACCTGTGATGACTGAGTACGAATGCTCAAGCCCTTAAGATCTGCCGGACTCTTTATTGCTTTCTTTGCGTAGACATCACGTACAGAAGAACTCCAGTAGCCCATGATTCTGAATTGATTATATGTCTTCTCAAGAACTATTTTACGCATTGCCGCGCCAAAATCGCCGTCAAGACATTTTTCCCAGTGAGCAAAACTGTTAAATAAATATTCGAGCGACAAAATATCAATTTCGGGGACTCCGATTGCTGTCATGAAACCGGGGGAAGCTACGATCAAATCAGCCGCACCCATTGTCAATTTTTCGACGAGCTCAGACTCATTTTCTCCGAGCGTGCCTTTGTGAACGGTAACTTGAATTTTTCCGCCGGAAATTTCCTCAAGGACTTCCTTAAATTTGTCCATGCCGAGACTATAAGGATTCGTAAAATCTGTCTGGTTGGACGCTACAATGAGCGTTAATTCAGGAGCCGCTAACGAAATAGAAGCCGACGCAAGCACTAAAGCAAGGGTGAAAGCAAATAAAACTTTCTTCATAATAGATAAAAGCCTTCTTTCTTGTGTGAAATATTTTGTTTTATAAACGATTATGCAAATTATATATTATTTCTCTACTCTAGCAACCAGTTGAAATTATTAATTTTCTCCCGCGTAAAATTCCGTGATTGTGTTGTTAGTCTGAATCAGCACTGAGCTTTGATTAAATTCGCGTAATAAATCATCTGCTGCCGAATGAACATTTTTTATATTTGTGTCGCTCAAATAAATTACAAGCGTGTACTCGTGCGAAATTTTGCCGTTATCGTCCGTCCAGCCTCCGAGAGCTTCTGTTACAGTAAAACCGCTGAAATGTTTTGCTAGAATCTCATCGAGCTTTATTTTGGCTTCATCATGATTGAAAACGGGATTATTTGAGTCTTTGTCATTAGTGCCGAGATACATAACAAATTGAACGTCTTTACGCATTTGCATTAACTCATAATAATTTAGTCCGGCAATACAGCAGGCAATAACCGCAATTATAAACGTTAAGACAGAAAACTTTTTTGACATAACAAATACACCTCACATAAAAATTTTTATAAGAATTATAATGCGCGAAAAATTATCTAACAAAAAATTTTTTCTTCGTGAAAATTTGTGAGTGCTTGAATGAGTCAACATTTTTGTATTAGTAAATGTATTAGTAATAATTGTTCGCTTGTGAAAATGGGAAAAATTTATTATGAAACGTTCGGAAAATATTTTATCACATTTAACATGTACGAGTAAAACGCGGCCCCGATGAATCATGAAGCCGCAATTTTTATATCATATCAGACCTTGAGCAATTCGCGTGAAAAATTTTATCAACGGTTCAGCATATAACCCGTAAACAAAAGCTCCCACTGCAAGAACTCCCAACGGCGCGAGCATTTGCAGACCAGGATCTTTTACGCCTTGATTCGCTGTCTTGAAGTCGAAATTTTTTCCCGGCATTATAAATATACTGAATATCGAGAAAATATATAAAACTGTAAGCACCGCAGAAATCATTAACATCGCAATCCCTGCATGACCCAAATTACTAGCTGCTGAAGCCGTGCCGAGCTGCCATTTTCCCATAAATCCCGCTGAAGGAGGAAGCCCGCACAATGCAAGTCCGGAAAATAATAAAGCTATTGAAGTTTTCGGCATTCCCACAACAAGCCCGCGCATGTCAAATAAATATTCCCGTTCAGTCTGGCACAAAATCGCACCCGCACAGAAAAATAAATTTATCTTCATGATTGCATGTCCGCCCATGTGAGTCAACGCTCCTACAAGCCCGTCAGGAGTCAATAATAATACGCCGATTAATATATATGAAAGCTGACTTATTGTCGAATATGCAAATCTGCGCTTTAAATGCTGTGTCGCTAGTGCCATTGATGACCCGTATACAATCGTGATACACGCAAGAGCAAATGCCGCCCATTGTGCCCACGTTCCTGCGAGTACTTCAGGCTCGAAAACGTACCATGTTAATCTAATTATCGCAAAGATTCCGGCCTTAACGACTGCTACAGCGTGCAACAATGCAGTAACAGGTGTCGGAGCTACTGACGCAGAAGGCAGCCACCCATGAAACGGAAAAATTGCAGCCTTCACACCAAATCCCAAGAATCCGAGAAACCATGCACACAAAAGCATATTGCTTGGCTCATTTGGCCAGACTCCGAGAGTACCTCCCAGCGTGAAAAATTCTCCGCCCCCTTGAGACATTGTGTAAGTCAACGCAATAAAAGCACTTGCAGCACCACCGACCGAATAAATTAAATATTTTCTGCCGGCATATCTCGCGCGCCCGTCCATTTCGTGCATCACAAGGGGAAGAGTCGTCAATGTCATAAGCTCATAGAATAAATAAAGAGTCAATAAATCCGACGCAAATGCAATCCCCGCGACTACTCCATATGTGAGAATAAACCACGCAAAAAAAGTTGTCTCCCTGTGTTCGTGAGTCATGTATTCAAACGCGTATAAACTCGTGAGAGGCCATAAAATCGCAATCAACACAGAAAACACCATTCCAAGACCGTCGAGTCTCAATGCAAAGCCGGCTTTCTCTGAGAGTCTAAACAGTGTCAAAGTGTTTGCGGGCGGATAAATCACAAGCAGTAAAATAATTGCAGTGTTAAGCAAAATTGACGCTTCAATGAAAAAATTTCTGTATCTGCGTTCTTGAAAGTTTAGAGTCGGCAATAATATAGCAGCTACGGCAGGAATTAATATCGGCAGCAATAAAAATTTTTCGTTCATGTTGTGAAGCCTCCTTCTAAATTTTGATTCTGACTCTGTCGGGATGTTCACCGCTCCAGCCTAAAGGGGGCATATTTTCAAGCTGTAAAATGTCTTCATGATCGAGCGTTATATTTTGTGAGTCGAGATTTTCGCGCATTCGTTCAAGACTCGAAGCCTTCGGAATCGGCATAACATTTTCTGACAGGTCAAAGCACAAACAAATTTGAACGGGGCTGACGTTGTATTTTTTCGCGAGCTTGATAATTAATTCGTCATTGAGGACTCTTCCCCGCCCGATCGGACTCCATGCCTGAACAAGAATATTTTGCGATCTATAATAATTCAGAGTAAATGTCTGAGTGTGTCCCGGATGAAATTCTATTTGAGCTATTGAAGGCGTAATTTTGCAGTGATTCAAGATATTTTCTGCGTGAATGGGCAAAAAGTTGCTGAGTCCGAGTGCTTTAATTTTCCCATGAGTAAATAAATCTTCCATAGCGCGCCAAGTTTGCAAGTCTAAATTTTTCCAGTCAGAAAGCTCTAAATCAGGTCTAGGCCAGTGAATCATATAAATATCAAGATAATCAGTCTGCAAATTTTCGAGAGTTTTATTAAATGCGCTTATAGTCTCGTCATAGCCCATGCTAGTTTTCCAGACTTTGGAGGCGATTATAATTTTTTCGCGTGATAAATTGCTCTGCTTGAGTGCCTGCGGGATAAATGACTCGTTCCCGTAAAATTCCGCCGTGTCAAAATATGTGTAACCGGCCTTTATTGCGTCAAGAATAACATCACTTGAAGCGGCCTTATAAGTCCCGAAGCCTATTGCAGGAAGTTCAAGCCCGTTATTGAGAGTAAATTTTTTCATGAGATTAGCTCCTCCTGATTTAGAGTTTGTATACATATTATATTCATTAGCACAAAACAGCAAAAAATAGCAGGTAATTTTTCGGGAATTTATGACAGTAAATTTGACAGATTTTGAATCATGATATAAAATTTGCGCTCGAAATCAATTCACAGAAATATTGCATTGAAAAACGACAATATCTTTTCGCAAACCACTTTTCAGAATACAACAGCCGGAGTGCAGTACAGACCCCGGCTTGAATAATTTTGCGCTCGTTATTGATTCAAGAACGCGTTGACTTTGTCTTTGACTCTTGATCCGTCAGCCTGACCCGCAAGTTTCTTCATGACAGTTTTCATTAATTTTCCCATATCTTTGGGTGAGCTTGCGTTAATTTCGTGTGCTGACTCTGCGATAATTTTATCGAGTTCTGAGTCGTCTAATTGTTTTGGCAGATAAGGCTCTAAAAATTTCACGTCGGCGAGTTCTGACTCTGCGCGGTCGATTGCTCCTGCTGATTTATATTGTTCGGCTGCGTCTTTGCGTTGTTTAATGAGCCGCTTTATAATCGTGTGAACGTCATCATCAGTAATTTCCGCTGATTTACCTTTGTCGGCCTGCAATTTTTGTAACTCGGCTTTGAGCATTCTAAGAGCTGATAATTTTTGCTCCTCGTGTGCTTTCATTGCCTGTAATAAATCTTTTGCTATATCTTGAGCTAATGACATTTTTATTCTGGTCTCCTATGTTCGGGATTATCGGGGATTCTGGGCTTCTCCGGTGCGCGTGGTGAATGATGTTCTACAGTTGATGAAGGATTATGCATACTCGGTTTGGGCGGTTCAGGTTTATTAACGGGAGCAGGAGTTGGCGCATTGTGAGTCGGTTTAGAAATTTCCGGCTTTGCAACAGGAGCGGGCGCAGGTTTCGGCGGTTCTGGTCTTGCAACAGGTGCGGGCTTGTTCTCAACTTTTGGCGACTCAGGTTTATTAACGGGAGCAGGAGTCGGCGCATTGTGAGTCGGTCTAGAAATTTCCGGCTTTGCAACAGGTGCGGGCGCGGGCTTTGGTGTAGG
The DNA here is from genome assembly GCA_017443945.1 of Synergistaceae bacterium. NCBI lineage: Bacteria > Thermotogati > Synergistota > Synergistia > Synergistales > Synergistaceae > Synergistaceae bacterium. The sequence continues at coordinate 7,039 of JAFSXS010000001.1, read as the reverse complement.
TCTAGGAGCTGCGGGAGCGGGTTTTGCTGCTGGTCTGCTCCATGCTGCTTTGAATAAATCTGCGGCGCGCTTGTAATTCTTTGCTTTAAATTCGTCCATACCTCTTTGGAAGGCGGAATCTTTTACGCTGTCGTTGCGGTGATTCGATATGCAGGCTTTTCTGAACCAGTAAGCGGCGTTGTAATAATTTTGCTTTGTGCCGTGTCCTGAATAGAATAATTCTGCGAGTCTATACTGTGCGTTTGCGTCGCCTTTGTTCGCTGCTTTGTCGTACCAGTAATAAGCCTGTTTGTAGTCGCGTTTGACTCCGTCGCCGTTGTAATAGATTCTGCCGAGTTCAAATTGTGAACCTACATGGCCTCGATCTGCTTCACGTCTTAACTGCTCGATTTTGTGAGAATTTTGCATACGGGGCTTGACGGGGACTCTTCGCCGTGCTGCTGCAAAAAGTGTATTTGCCGAGAAAGTTACAGCAAGAATAACGAGTAATAATATCGCGCGCTTATAGTGCTTTGACATAAATAAAACCTCCTGAAAATGTGTAAATTATTAGGGAGTCCGTTAATTTAGACTCCCCAGCATTAATTGCTTAGATCGGATTCCTGTGCCGCATTGATTTGCGTTTGCGGGCTGCCTCGGCGCGTTTGATTTTCTTTGCGTCACTGGGCTTCTCGTAGTGCTCACGTCTGCGGGCTTCTCTCAATGTGCCTACTCTGGCGACTTCGCGTTTAAATCTTCGGAGCGTATCTTCCAGAGTCTCGCCGTCTTTACGGGTTACTGTAGTCAAGTTACATTCCCTCCCTTCAGGATTCTCTGTACAGTCAGAAAGCTAGCCGGGGGGCCAGCCGAGGTTACGTCCTGCCAATAAATGCAGGTGAAGATGAGGAACTGTCTGTCCGCCCTGTTCGCCTGTGTTGATTACCATTCTGAAACCTTTTTCATCGAGGCCGAATTGTTTTGCGACCTTTGTTGCAGCATCAAGAAGGCTGTTCCATACGGAAGAATCTTTTACTGCAACGGCGGAGTCAAAATGTTCTCTCGGTATCACGAGAATGTGAACAGGTGCCTGCGGATTTAAATCGCGGAATGCGACGACTTTATCATCACTGTAGACGAACTCTGTCGGGATTTCTTTATTTGCGATCTTGCAGAAAATACAATCACTCAAAATTTTATAGCCTCCTTGAATTAACGTGTAAATTTTATAACAGATTAAGCTACTTAACAAATCATAGACTACGTATTTTTTTCTGTGCTGAATGAATGAATGTTGTATAATTAAATCAATCCGGCCGGGAGAGGTCGGACGAATCGAAAAAATAAAGGCCTCCGAAGCGGGGACGCAAACCCCACCTCAGTAAGCCTTCAACGATGACAAACCTTAGTGGGCAAGCCACCAACGAACAATCCTTAAAATAATTTCTAAGGCTGTTGCGGATATCGAGATTATCTGTAACAGCTTTATCATGCCGTCAAGAAAATCTTTCATGGCTGTCACCTCCTTTCGGCCAAAATAGGCTTCAGGAGATGTCCCCTAGATAGCCTCGTCCAGTAAATAAAACCTGAACGCCCCTCCGGAAAATATTTTATCACGTGCTGAATGAATGAATGTTGTATAATTAAATCAATCCGGCCGGGAGAGGTCGGACGAACTGAAGAAAAAATCAAAATCAGGCCAGTTGAAGCGGGGTCTTGAGAATCCCCACTACAGCATAAAGCCTGAAAGTGAAGATTGCTAACGTTTGAAAGCTCGGATTAAATCCGTTAAAGCTCGTGCAAGGTCAGTAATGGCTTTGACGAGTTTTATTATATTTCTCACGTTATCACCTCCTTTCGGCCAAAATAGGCTTCAGGAGATGTCCCCTAGATAGCCTCGTCCAGTAAATAAACCTGAACGCCCCTCCGGAAAATATTTTATCACGTGCTGAATGAATGAATGTTGTATAATTAAATCAATCCGGCCGGGAGAGGTCGGACGAATTGAAGAAATAAAGGCCTCCGAAGCGGGGATTGGAGCCCCACCTCAGTAAGCCTTCATAAACGAAAACTTAAATGTTAGTGGGTAATCAAGTAACGAATCACCCGAAGTATTATTTCAAAAACTGTTGCGGATAAAGAAATTATCTGTAGCAGTTTTATCATACTGTCAAGAAATTCTTTCACTGTTACTCACCTCCTTTCGGCCAAAATAGGCTTCAGGAGATGTCCCCTAGATAGCCTCGTCCAGTAAATAAAACCTGAACGCCCCTCCGGAAAATATTTTATCACGTATAATTATTAGCATTAATCACGAAGGGAGAAATTTATTTATGTGCGGTATATTAGGTTACACGGGAGACAGGCAGGCAGACTCGATTCTATTATCAGGACTCGCAAAACTTGAATACAGAGGCTATGACTCGGCAGGAATAGCAATTCTTGACAATAACAACGTGAAAATCGCAAAGAATAAAGGCCGACTCAAAGTCTTAGAAGAAAAAATTTCTGGTCAGGACATGTCAGGCACTTGCGGCATAGGCCACACTCGATGGGCAACTCACGGCGAACCTTCTGACACAAACGCTCACCCTTTATGGAGTGATGATGCAGCAGTTGTCGCTGTTCATAATGGAATAGTCGAGAATTATCGCGAAATTAAAAATATGCTCGCTAATTACGGTTATGAATTTTATTCGCAGACAGATACAGAAGCAGCCGTTAAATTAATCGACTTCTATTATAAGCAGGAAAAGAGCCCCCTAAAAGCTATCACTCAGGCAATCAAGAAAATTGAAGGTTCTTACTGTTTCGTGCTGTTGTTCAAAGATTTTCCCGGCGAGGTCTGGGGAGCGCGTAAAGATTTGCCGTTAATAGCTGGTCAGGGCAAGGGCGAGTCATTCCTGGCCTCCGACGTATCAGCCATTTTGCAGGACACAAAGCAGGTTTATTATCTCGACAATATGGAAATCGTGCAGTTAAAAAAAGGTGTCGTCAGATTCTTTGATACTGAAGGTTACGCAAAACATAAAGAATTAAGCGAGGTTACTTGGGACGCTCAGGCAGCAGAAAAAGGCGGCTTTGAACACTTCATGATGAAGGAAATTCACGAGCAGGCGCGCGCAGTTAAAGACACTTTCGGATCAGTATTTCACTCGAACAAAATTGATTTGGGCGATATGGGACTCAATGACGGGCAAATAAAATCTATCTCACAAATTTATATAATTGCTTGCGGGTCAGCTTATCACGCCGGGGCAGTCGCTCAATACGTAATAGAGGATCTCGCAAAAATTCCCGTCAGAGTCGAATTAGCGTCAGAATTTCGTTATAGAAGAATGCCGCTCGATAAAAACGCACTCGCACTCATAATTTCGCAGTCAGGAGAAACAGCAGACACCCTCGCAGCAATGAGACTCGCAAAGGAAAATAAAATAAAGACTCTTGCAATAGTAAATGTCGTCGGAAGTACTATCGCACGTGAGGCAGACAGCGTTTTTTACACGATGGCCGGCCCTGAAATAGCAGTTGCAACGACAAAGGCATACAGCGCGCAGTTAATTGCGTGTTACGTTCTTGCTATACAGTTTGCAAAGATTCGCGGGACTCTTGATGATTTGAGCTGTGAAAATTTAATCAGTGAGATTCAGAAATTGCCCGAAAAAATTGATGAGATTCTTGACGAGAAAGGAAGACTCGCGGAAATTGCCGAGAGATTCATAAATGCCCGCAACGCCTTTTATCTTGGCCGAAATATTGATTATGCCGTCGCAATGGAAGGAAGCCTCAAGATGAAGGAAATTAGTTATTTGCACTCTGAAGCATGTGCCGCAGGAGAAATGAAGCACGGGCCTATCAGCTTAATCGAGAAAAATATGTTGGTTGCAGGAATTATGACCCAGAAAAATTTATATCAGAAAATAGCAAGCAACATGTTAGAAGCTAAGAGTCGGGGAGCGTTTTTGCTGGTAGTGTCGACTCGAGGCTGTGAGGCGTTGAAAGATGAAGCAGATTTTATATTTCATATCCCGGAAACTGATGAGCATTTAGCAGCAAGTCTCGCAGTTATTCCGTTGCAGTTACTCGGCTATTATGTTGCAGTTGCCAGAAAATTGGACGTTGACAAGCCCAGAAATCTCGCAAAGAGCGTTACTGTTGAGTGATATGTGAAGGGTTTTCCGCCGCCGAGCAGGGTGGGTGGGTGGGGCGAGGCGGCGGCTTGACTCGGTTATAAATATATTCGCGCTTCTAATGGCTGTAATTCGTTGGGGCGCGCGTTTTTCTCACTGCAAAATATAATTTTCCCGGCGATATTGTCAGGAATCTTAACGGGCTTCAGCGAGAAATTTACAATTGTAGTAATTTTTTCCCCGTTTAGTGAACGCTCGAACGCAAATATTTCTTCACTGTCAGCAAAAATTTCGTGATAATCGCCTTCAAGCAAAATATTATTATTATTTCTGAATGCCAGCAAATTTTTATACCAGTTAAACACTGAGTCAGAGTCTTTTATCTCGTTCTCTGCATTAATCCTCGTATAATTTTCATTGACCGGCAGCCACGTTTTAGAAGTGCTGAATCCTGCATTAATTCCTGCGTTCCATTGCATTGGGGTGCGTGCGTTGTCCCGGCTGAAACGCTGAACAAATTTTATTGCCTCATCAGGTGTAAAGCCCTCACTAATCGCTAAATTATATTGTCCGTGCGAAGAAATATCGTCATAAATATTTATGTCCTGCCAGTTAATATTTGTCATGCCTAATTCTTGACCCTGATAAATAAACGGTGTCCCGCGCAAAGTTAATAAAATTGCTGCGAGTGCCTTTGCTGCTTTGTTAGTGTCTGCTCCCTCAGGAAAGAAATAATTTACTGCTCTAGGTCTGTCGTGATTCTCGAAAAAAATCGGGTACCATCCGTTAAATCTTGTTGCCTCCTGACTCGCTGAAATGGCGCGCTTCAAATCCGTTAATTTCCAGTTTATCGGCCTGCACCATATTTCTGAATTATTGAACGCTAAATTTGTGTGGCTGAACTCGAACAACATATCAAAGACTCCATAATCGCCGACCCATTGAGAAAGTTCATCAGGTGCGACTCCATTTGCTTCTCCGACCGTGAAAATATCATGACCGTCAAAAACTTCACGCTTAAACTCTCTCAAGAAATCAAGAATCCCCGGCGTATTTGCTGTCATTAAGTGAATATTTACTGAACCGTCTTTAGCGTCGGGTTTGCCGTCAACAAATTTTGCAGGTTTCTTGATGTAAACTATCGCGTCAATTCTGAAGCCTCCGACACCCTTTTTTATCCAGAAATTAGCAGCGTCATATAATGCCTGTCTCACGTCTTTATTTTCCCAGTTTAAATCAGGCTGTTCTTTCGCGAAAGTGTGTAAATAATATTGTTGTCTCTCTTCGCACCACGTCCAAGCACTACCGCCGAAAATTGCGCGCCAGTTAGTTGGGGGAGTCCCGTCTGATTTTGCGTCGCGCCATATGTACCAGTCTGATTTTGGATTTGTCCGGCTCGATTTTGACTCAATGAACCATTTATGCTGGTCTGACGTGTGATTATATACGAGATCCATAACAATTTTTATGCCGCGTTTATTTGCTTCTGCGATTAAATTATCGAAATCTGCCATTGTTCCGAAAGATTTATCTATATTCACGTAATCTGCGACATCATAGCCGTTATCAATCATGGGAGAAGGGTAAACAGGAGTCAGCCATAAAGATTTTACGCCGAGACTTTGTAAATAATCTAATTTGCTTGTTATGCCGTTAATGTCGCCTGTACCGTTATTATCTGAATTAGCAAAACTTTTCGGGTAAATTTGATAGACAGCTGATTTCTGCCACCATTTTAAATTTTGTTGTATTCTTTCCTTCATGATTAAGATTCTCCTCACGCTTTGATTGATTCTTGACTCTGAAATTCTGCCCGATTTTACAGCATTAATTATACCGTTGAAAGCTGCTACATAATCATAAGGCATTAACAGAACATCACAGCCCGCCTCGATTGCTAAAATTGCTGCCTCTTCTGACGTGTAATTATCTCTGATTGCGCGCATCATAAGTGCGTCAGTAATTATTACTCCGTCATAGTGTAATTCTTCGCGTAATTTTCCGGTTATGAGCTCATGTGAAAGAGTTGCAGGCAAATTATCGCGCGTTACGTTCGGCAAATTTATATGAGCTGTCATCATTGAGTCTGACTTGTTTAAATTCGCTTTGAAGGGTATTATCTCATTTTTCAAGAGTTCCGGCCAAGTTTTATAAATTGTTACTTTTCCTGAATGAGTGTCATTTGTTGTGTCGCCGTGTCCGGGAAAATGTTTAATGCTTCCTGCGATATTATGTGCGTGAAGGCCGTCAAGATATTCACTCACATTTTTTGCTACAAATGCGGGATTATTTCCGAATGCTCTATCACCGATTATTATATTTTTCGGGTTAGTGTTGACATCAGCGACGGGAGCAAAATTCATGTTGAAGCCTAAATTTTTGAGATATTGCGCGATTTGTTCAGCTGCTTTACGGGTTTGACCGGTTTTAGCGATTTCTTGTGCACTCTTGAATCTTGGAACGCTGAAAGATTCATGATTAGCTATTCGTGCTATTCGTCCGCCTTCTTCGTCGATTGCAATAACCGGTAAAATTTGACTCGAGTCTTTCAATGCCTGATTGAAATTTTTTATTTGCGCCGGACTCTCTAAATTTTTGCGGAACATTACGAATCCTCCCGCCGGAAAATTTTTCAGGGTCTCGATCATTACAGGATTAAATTTTTTGACTCCATACGCGTTTTTCTTGTCATTGTGAATAGATTCGAGCGTTAAATTTGTGTCTAGCTGGTCAGGACGAATAAAGAATAACTGTCCGACTTTTTCATTTAGGGTCATTGAATGCAAAATTTTTTCAGGGTCAAAATCTGCGTCTGCTCTCACTGTAAATATAAGCAAAAACAAAGCAATAAATAATTTTTTCATGAGTTAATAGCCTCCAGTGTGATCATAAGCAATTAAATTTTTACCACGCTCATGCCGAGTAGTGGGGGG